>NZ_JAOPHO010000036.1:0-44025 GCF_033141925.1 Peribacillus sp. CSMR9 | reverse complement strand
GACATATAGGTCCATATCCGTCGCGGGCGAAGGAAATTTGAGAGGAGCTGTCCTTAGTACGAGAGGACCGGGATGGACGCACCGCTGGTGTACCAGTTGTCTTGCCAAAGGCATAGCTGGGTAGCTACGTGCGGACGGGATAAGTGCTGAAAGCATCTAAGCATGAAGCCCCCCTCAAGATGAGATTTCCCATGGCGCAAGCTAGTAAGATCCCTGAAAGATGATCAGGTTGATAGGTCAGAGGTGGAAGCGTGGCGACATGTGGAGCTGACTGATACTAATAGATCGAGGACTTAACCAACGCTTTTTAAAAAATGAAATACCTTCTTATTATCTAGTTTTGAAGGAACAACGTTCCTGATATGTTTGGTGGCGATAGCGAAGAGGTCACACCCGTTCCCATTCCGAACACGGCAGTTAAGCTCTTCAGCGCCGATGGTAGTTGGGGGTTTCCCCCTGTGAGAGTAGGACGCCGCCAAGCCATTTAAAAGATCAGCCATCCGGCTGGTCTTTTTTTGCGTCTCAATGATTTAAAAGAAATCGTTTTTATATCTCCATCTTTCAAATTGAATTGAATTCGACCTAAAGGGATAATGTTGCCTCTCTTCAATGCCCTCAAATTACAAGAGATTTGAATTGAAATAATTCATGGGTGCAAGATACGAATAACTGTACTGATCATGGAGCAGGGGGATTACTTGAGTCTGGCTATAGTATTGGGAAGGGAAGAAGGTTAGGATATTGAATGGATGTATAAATTATGAAGATAGGGTCTTTTTTTTAGACAGACGGCAAATTATGCAAGGAGATTCGGAGAAGACATTAACTAAGGCATTATGGAATCCCTGTAATACTGTAATGAATACTAAAATGGATTTCTTGTCTTACTTGTTCTTTTTCATTATACTAGGAGGAATTTATTAAGATAATAATGCAAGTTGGATGTTAAGGAAGAAGGCAAATAAAATGGAATTATGGAAGGGATTTTGGTATTGTGGGTAAAAAAAGTAAGGAAAAGTTTGAAGTTGTTGAGGGTGAGACAATCGATGCTTGTTTAGATCGAATTAAAGCGGCAGGCTACTTTCCTGTAAGGCGGACGGAAGAACCCATCTTTGCCGAGGAAATCGAGAATGGCAAAGTCCAATATGTGCCAGTTGATCGAAAAATTGTATTCGAAGTAAAATTAATCGAGTAAAACACGAACGATTCATTAATATCATGTAAAAATATTCGATTTTAACTTGACATTAAAATGGCCGGAAGGTAAGATGAAGTTACATTAATACATCTCATATAATCATGGGGATATGGCCCAAAAGTTTCTACCTGATGACCGTAAATCATCGGACTATGAGAAAAGCATCTGACTAATTCGGAAACTAGCCAAGTCCTTTTTGTTTTTTTTCAAAAGGGCTTTCTATTCCGGGCAGTTTGCTTTCTCGATGAGGAAGCAAACTGCCCGGTTTTTTTAATTTACATGTTATAGATAATGATAAGCGTCCATCTGCATACTCGGGACGTCATAATATGAGTGTTGGAGGGAAAGATGATATGAAACCACAAGTTGGAGTTATTATGGGAAGTGTCTCGGATTGGGAAACGATGAAATACGCTTGTGAATCATTGGAACAGCTTGAGATTCCCTATGAAAAAAGGGTCGTTTCCGCCCACAGGACGCCGGATTTACTATTTGAATATGCAGAGAGTGCAAAAGATAGAGATATTAAGGTGATTATTGCCGGAGCTGGCGGGGCGGCGCATCTTCCAGGTATGACAGCAGCCAAAACGATTGTCCCTGTGATTGGCGTGCCGATACAATCTAAGGCATTAAATGGGATGGATTCGTTATTATCGATTGTTCAAATGCCTGGCGGCGTACCGGTTGCAACGGTTGCAATCGGAAAAGCTGGCGCAGTCAATGCCGGATTGTTGGCGGCTCAAATATTAGCAGCTTTCGATTCCAACCTTGCTGATAGGTTAGAATCTTTACGAGACGAAACCAGAGAAAAGGTGTTACAGAGCAGTGAACAACTTAAATAGTACAATCATTTTACCGGGACAGACCATTGGAATTATTGGCGGTGGGCAATTGGGCAGGATGATGGCCTTGTCGGCTAAGGCATCGGGCTTTAAGATAGCGGTCCTTGAGCCGACTGCAGAAGGTCCATGTGCGCAAGTGGCGGATATTGAAATCATTGGTGCTTATGATGATATCGAAGCATTGAAAAGGTTGGCTGAGGTTAGTGACGTCATAACATATGAGTTTGAAAATATCAGTTCAGAAGCACTGGATTGGTTAAAGCAACATGCATTTCTTCCACAGGGCTCAGAATTATTAAAGATGACCCAGGATAGACTTACTGAAAAAAAGGCCATATCTGATGCAGGAGCTTCGGTTGCTCCTTATCGGGAAATACAAGATATTTCAGAAATTTACCTTCATATAGAAAAATTAGGGTACCCTAGTGTGTTAAAAACGACGCGGGGCGGTTATGATGGAAAAGGGCAGTTGGTCATTAAGGAAGAAGCCGATATCAAAAAGGCAGAATCCCTGCTCAAAACAGGTGTATGTGTGCTGGAAGCCTGGATACCTTTCGTAAAAGAAATCTCGATTATCGTGACGCGTAAGGCAAATGGCGAGGCAAGTCATTTTCCGATAGCGGAAAATATTCATATTGAAAATATTCTTCATAAAAGCATTGTTCCCGCACGTATTAGTCAACAAGCTGAACGGAAGGCTATTAATGAAGCCTTGCAGCTTGCAGAAAAACTTGATTTGGTAGGGACATTGGCGGTCGAGATGTTTTTAACCGCTCAGGATGAGATCATCATTAATGAATTAGCGCCAAGACCTCATAACTCAGGCCATTATACAATGGAAGCGTGTGAGACTTCACAGTTCGAACAGCATATAAGGGCTGTTTGTAATTGGCCGCTCGGTAATACGGCGTTATTGAAGCCGGTCGTAATGTTAAACATCCTTGGTGAGCATATTGGACCCTTAATGGATGAAATTCCGACGATTTCTGATTGGAAGGTTCATCTTTACGGCAAGAAAGAGGCCAAGTTTAAGCGGAAAATGGGGCATGTGAATATTTTACGTCCAACGATTGAGGAAGCTCTTTTGGAAAGTGATCGAAGCAAAATATGGAATCAATAGGTTGAAACGGAGGAAGTAAAATGATTGAACGTTATACCCGCCCAGAGATGGGAAACATTTGGACAGAGAAAAACCGCTTTAATGCGTGGTTGGAAGTAGAAATTCTAGCTTGTGAAGCATGGTCTGAACTTGGAGTAATTCCAAAGGAAGATGTGAAGCTTCTTCGTGAAAATGCTACGTTCGATGTTGAGCGTATCAATGAAATCGAAAAAGATACACGCCACGATGTTGTTGCTTTTACACGTGCGGTTTCTGAAACATTGGGTGAAGAACGGAAATGGGTCCATTACGGACTGACTTCTACTGATGTGGTCGATACAGCTCTTTCATATATGATAAAGCAAGCGAATGATATCATCTCCAAGGATTTAAATAACTTCGTGGAGATCCTGAAAAATAAAGCGAAAGAACATAAATATACGGTTCAAATGGGACGTACACATGGAGTTCATGCGGAACCGACTACTTTCGGTTTGAAACTGGCACTTTGGTATCAAGAAATGAAACGCAATGTCGAACGTTTTGAAGAAGCTAGAAAGAACATAGAGGTTGGGAAAATCTCTGGAGCTGTCGGAACCTACGCAAACATCGACCCGTTCGTTGAAAAATTCGTTTGTGAAAAGCTTGGCCTTGAAGCAGCACCTATTTCAACACAAACATTGCAACGGGATCGCCACGCACATTATATGAGCACATTGGCTTTAATTGCGACCTCAATTGAAAAGTTCGCAGTAGAAATACGCGGCTTGCAAAAAAGTGAAACACGCGAAGTGGAAGAATTCTTTGCAAAAGGACAAAAGGGATCTTCGGCAATGCCTCATAAACGGAATCCAATCGGTTCTGAAAATATGACAGGTATAGCTCGTGTAATCCGCGGTTACATGATGACAGCATATGAGAATGTGCCATTATGGCATGAACGTGACATTTCACATTCTTCTGCTGAGCGCATCATCTTGCCGGATGCAACGATCGCATTAAACTACATGCTGAACCGTTTCAGCAACATAGTGAAGAACTTGACCGTTTATCCAGAAAATATGAAACGCAATATGGACCGTACACTGGGATTGATTTTCTCACAACGTGTGCTGCTGTCCCTTATCGATAAAGGACTTGTCCGTGAAGAGGCTTATGATACGGTTCAGCCGAAAGCGATGGAAGCATGGGAGCTTCAGGTTCCATTCAGAAGCCTGATCGAAAAGGATGATAAAATCACAAGCTTGCTTACGAAAGAAGAACTTGATGATTGTTTCGATCCTACACATCACTTGAAAAATGTTGATGTAATCTTTGATCGTTTAGGTTTATAAAAGTGAAGGCGGCAAACATAGCACCTCTAAACGGTGATATGTTTGCCTAGCCCGATCAATACAGGATGATTCGAAATATTCACAATGTGGGGGTCTGGACAGATGGAAAAACGAGAATTGTTGTATGAAGGAAAAGCGAAACAGATTTTTGCAACGGACAACAGTGAAATAGTATGGGTGGAATACAAGGATTCGGCAACAGCGTTTAATGGTGAGAAGAAGTCAGAAATCGCCGGAAAAGGTAAGTTGAATAATCAAATTACAAGCCTATTATTTTCAAAGCTTGCCCAAGAAAATATACCGTCCCATTTTATTGAACAGCTTTCCGACCGGGAGCAGTTAGTTAAGAGAGTATCCATCATTCCGCTTGAAGTCGTTGTACGAAATACGGCTGCCGGCAGTTTTTCTAAAAGAACTGGCATTGAAGAAGGCCACCCGCTTAAGAAAACGCTGATTGAGTTTTACTATAAAGACGACGAGCTCGGCGATCCTCTGTTAACGGAAGACCATATTGAAGAATTGGAACTTGCAAGCAAGGAAGATGTAGCCATTTTAAAAGAAAAGGCACAAGAGATCAGTATCGTCTTAACTTCCTTCTTTAAAGAATTGGACATTAAATTAATTGATTTTAAATTAGAGTTCGGTAAAACCCCGAATGGAGACATTCTGCTGGCAGATGAAATTTCACCTGATACCTGCCGATTATGGGATGTTAACACGAACGAAAAGTTAGACAAAGATGTATTCCGCCGTAATTTAGGCAGTTTAACAGATGCTTACGAAAAAATACTAGCAAAGTTGGAGGGTACTCAACATGTATAAGGTTAAGGTATATATCACACTACGCGAAAGTGTATTAGATCCACAGGGAGCTGCAGTGCAACAATCACTTCATAGCTTGACATATAACGAAGTTAGTGATGTTCGAGTGGGGAAATACATTGAACTTACAATTAAGGATACGGATCGTGATTTAGATCAACTTGTGAAGGAAATGTGTGAAAAACTATTGGCCAACACGGTAATTGAAGCTTACCGCTATGATGTTGAGGAGGTTATCACCCAATGAAATTTGCTGTCATAGTTTTCCCTGGTTCCAATTGTGATGTCGATATGTTCCATGCGATAAAGGATGCTCTAGGGGAAGAAGTGGAGTATGTTTGGCATTCTACAGACAATCTAGATCAGTATGATGGGATTCTCCTTCCAGGAGGTTTCTCTTATGGGGACTATTTACGCTCTGGAGCGATTGCACGATTTTCGAATGTAATGGGCGAAATCGTAAAAGCGGCACAAGCAGGAAAGCCTGTTTTGGGTGTCTGCAATGGTTTTCAGATTTTACTTGAAGCAGGACTTTTACCTGGAGCGATGCGCCGTAATGAAGGCTTGAAATTCATTTGCCGCAATGTAGGATTGAAGGTTGAAAATAATCAATCGATGTTCACGACAGGATATGAAATAAATGAAACGATTACGATCCCGGTTGCCCATGGTGAAGGGAATTACTACTGTGATGATGAAACATTGGCTGAATTAAAACGAAATAACCGCATTTTATTCACTTATGACGGTGAAAATCCAAACGGAAGCTTGGAACAAATAGCGGGAATTACAAATGAACAAGGAAATGTCCTCGGAATGATGCCTCATCCCGAACGTGCTGTTGATTCACTGCTTGGCAGTAAAGACGGCTTAAAGATTTTTCAATCCATCGTAAAAAACTGGAGGGAATCACATGTTATTACAGCTTGAACCAAGTCCGGAAAAAATTAAATCGGAGCGATTGTACGCAAGTATGGGACTATCCGATAAAGAATTTGCCATGGTGGAGAAAATCTTAGGCAGACTGCCGAATTATACGGAAACTGGATTGTTTTCCGTTATGTGGTCAGAGCATTGTTCCTACAAAAATTCAAAACCCATCTTAAGAAAATTCCCGATTACTGGGGAGAAAGTCCTTCAAGGACCTGGTGAAGGAGCTGGTATCGTTGATATCGGTGACAATCAGGCTGTCGTTTTTAAAATAGAAAGTCATAACCACCCATCTGCTATCGAACCTTACCAAGGTGCCGCTACTGGTGTCGGCGGTATTATCCGTGATGTCTTCTCCATGGGTGCACGTCCGATTGCGATGCTGAATTCACTTCGCTTCGGTGAGCTAGACAATGATCGCGTGAAATATTTATTTAAAGAAGTGGTTGCCGGGATTGCTGGGTACGGCAATTGTATCGGAATACCGACTGTGGGAGGCGAAATTCAATTCGATCCTTCTTATGAAGGGAACCCTCTAGTCAATGCCATGTGTGTCGGCTTGATCGACCATAAGGACATAAAAAAAGGTCAAGCACATGGAGTGGGTAACACAGTCATGTATGTCGGTGCCAAAACAGGACGCGATGGTATTCATGGAGCAACATTTGCATCCGAGGAGCTGTCAGAGTCATCAGAAGAAAAACGACCTGCCGTCCAAGTGGGAGATCCATTCATGGAGAAACTGCTTTTAGAAGCATGTCTAGAATTAATTCAAAATGATGCACTTGTTGGGATTCAGGATATGGGCGCGGCAGGACTTACTAGTTCATCTGCAGAGATGGCAAGTAAAGCGGGCTCAGGCATCAAAATGAACCTTGATTTGATACCGCAGCGTGAAACGGGAATGACTGCTTATGAAATGATGCTTTCTGAATCACAAGAGCGGATGCTGATCGTAGTCACTAAAGGACGTGAACAAGAAATCGTTGACTTGTTTACGAAATATGATCTAGAGGCTGTTTCCGTCGGTGAAGTGACGGATGACAAAAACCTAACGTTATCGCATCAAGGTGAAATTGTTGCAGAGGTTCCAGTTGATGCATTGGCTGAAGAAGCTCCGATTTATCATAAGCCATCTGCAGAACCGCAATATTTCCGTGATTTCCAAAGTATGAAGGCTGAAGTGCCAGTCATAGCAGATTATAAAGAAACACTGATATCACTATTGAAGCAACCGACGATTTCGAGTAAGGAATGGGTTTATGATCAATATGATTACATGGTCCGCACGAATACAGTCGTCTCACCTGGATCGGATGCGGCGGTAGTACGAGTTCGGGGCACAAATAAGGCCCTTGCTATGACGACGGATTGTAACTCCCGCTATATATATTTAGATCCAGAAACGGGAGGTAAAATCGCAGTCGCTGAAGCAGCACGTAACATTATTTGCTCGGGTGCGGAACCTTTAGCAATTACGGATTGCCTGAACTTTGGGAATCCAGAAAAACCTGAAATATTTTGGCAATTGGAAAAAGCGGCAGACGGTATGAGTGAAGCTTGCAGAAGCTTAAGTACCCCTGTAATTGGTGGAAATGTCTCGCTTTACAATGAAACGAATGGTGAAGCGATTTATCCGACACCTGTAGTTGGGATGGTTGGTCTTGTCAGTGATCTTCAACATATCACTACACAATCGTTTAAAAATGAATCCGATTTGATTTATGTTGTCGGCGAAGCAAAAGTGGAATTTGGAGGCAGTGAATTACAAAAAATGCTTGAGGGTAAAATCTTTGGACGGGCACCAGAACTTGATTTGAGCGTTGAACAAAAGCGTCAGCAGCAAATCCTCACTGCAATCCAAAACGGACTTGTCGCATCAGCCCATGATCTTTCGGAAGGCGGTTTGGCAGTGGCTTTAGCTGAATCTTTATTCGGGACTAGCAAACTTGGTGCAAAAGTGAATATATCCGGCGAACCGGTATCAGAATTATTCAGTGAAACACAATCACGATTCTTACTATCCATCAATCCTGAAAACCAAACGGCATTTGAAGCACTTGTTGAAGATGCGATATGCATAGGTTCAGTAACAGAGGATAATAAATTAGTCGTGACGGCAGACAGTGATAGCAAAGTATTGGAAGCGGACGTTGAAGTTTTACAAACAGCTTGGAAGGGAGCTATACCATGCTTGCTGAAATAAGAAGCCTAAACGAAGAGTGTGGCGTTGTTGGAGTCTGGGGACATCCCGATGCAGCACAGCTTGCTTACTACGGTTTGCATAGCTTACAACATCGTGGTCAAGAGGGAGCTGGCATCGTCGTGACAGACGGTGACCAGATGTCCATCACTAAGGGTGAAGGTCTTGTCACAGAAATATTCACGGCTGATAAAATGCAGGCACTTTCCGGTTCAGGAAAAGCTGCGATCGGCCATGTCCGTTATACAACGGCAGGTGGCGGCGGGTATCAAAATGTTCAGCCTTTCCTGTTCAATTCCCATACAGGAGGGCTGGCACTTGCTCATAATGGGAACATCGTCAATGCCCATCAATTAAAAGCACAGCTTGAAGGACAGGGAAGCATTTTTCAAACGACATCGGATACGGAAGTTCTGGCCCATTTGATTAAACGGTCCGGCTACTCAGATGTCAGGGATTCCGTGAAGAACAGTTTAAGCATGCTGAAGGGAGCTTATGCCTTTGTCATCATGACAGAAAACCAAATGATCATGGCAAGAGATCCACATGGCTTCCGTCCACTTTCCTTAGGGAAAATAGGCGATGCATATTTCGCTGCATCCGAAACATGTGCCCTTGATATTGTAGGTGCAGAATTCATCCGCGATATTGAACCGGGTGAACTCGTTGTCATTAATGATGAGGGAATCACTTCCGAGTACTTTTCGCTTTCCAGTCAACAGGCAATGTGTACGATGGAATATGTGTATTTTTCCCGTCCGGATAGTAACATTGATGGGATCAATGTTCATACGGCACGAAAAAACCTTGGCAAGCAAATGGCACTGGAAGCTAAAATAGAAGCGGATGTAGTTACAGGTGTACCCGATTCCAGTATTTCGGCAGCGATAGGCTATGCTGAAGCGGCCGGCATTCCCTATGAAATGGGCTTAATAAAAAATCGTTATGTTGGACGGACGTTCATTCAGCCATCACAGAGTCTGCGTGAACAAGGCGTGAAGATGAAACTTTCACCTGTAAGAGGGGTCGTAGAAGGTAAGCGGGTCATAATGGTTGATGATTCAATCGTCCGTGGGACCACGAGCAGAAGGATTGTCCGCATGTTAAAAGATGCAGGAGCCAAAGAAGTGCATGTTGTAATCAGCTCGCCACCGATCAAGAATCCATGTTTTTATGGAATAGACACGTCTAAAAAGGAAGAACTGATTGCGAGCTCTAAATCGGTGGAGGAAATAAGGGAAATCATTGGTGCTGATTCATTAACTTTTTTAAGTGTCGAAGGTATGGTCGAAGCAATTGGCCGACCATTTCCTGGAGAAACGCGCGGTTCATGCCTAGCTTGTTTCACCGGAAATTATCCGACTGAAATTTTTGAGTACGAACGAGAAAAAACAAAATGTTAATCAAGTCGGCAATGAAGATTGATTTTCGGAGGAGGATTTCAAATGGCTAATGCATATAAACAGGCTGGTGTGGATATTGAGGCTGGTTATGAAGCGGTAAATCGAATGAAAAAACATGTAAAGCGCACATTTCGTCCAGAAGTAATGAATGGTCTTGGCGGTTTTGGAGGCATGTTTGACTTATCTTCCTTGAACCTTAAAGAACCTGTGCTCATTTCAGGTACGGATGGAGTGGGTACGAAACTTTTGTTGGCGTTCATGATGGATAAACACGATACAATTGGTGTGGATTGTGTAGCTATGTGCGTCAATGATGTTGTCGTTCAAGGTGCTGCACCTTTATACTTTTTAGATTATATTGCCTGCGGTAAAGCAGATCCAGAACGAATTGAAATGATCGTCAAAGGAATTGCAGATGGCTGTGAGCAGGCAGGCTGTGCTTTAATCGGCGGAGAAACAGCGGAAATGCCGGGCATGTACGAAACGGAAGAATACGATGTTGCAGGCTTTACTGTAGGTGCAGTTGAAAAATCACGTCTAATTACGGGTGAGGCAATCTCGGCGGGTGATGTCGTTATTGGACTTGCTTCAAGCGGCATCCACAGTAATGGATATTCACTTGTTCGTAAAATCCTTCTTGAAGACTCAGGTATGGGGCTTCATGACTTCGTACCGGAATTGGGTTGCAAGTTGGGTGAGGAATTACTAAAACCGACAAAAATCTATGTAAAATCCATCTTATCGACATTAGAAAAATTTGATGTTAATGGTCTTGCCCATATTACGGGTGGCGGGTTCATCGAAAATATTCCCCGTATTCTACCTGAAGGATGCGGTGTGGAAATCGAGCTAGGAAGTTGGGAAATTCCATCTGTATTCGCGTTCCTTGAAGAAAAAGGGAACCTTGTAAAAGAGGAAATGTTCAATATTTTCAATATGGGTATTGGAATGACGGCTGTCGTGAAAAAAGAAGTGGCATCTGATGTGGTAGCCCATCTACGGTCTTGCGGCGAAGAAGCATCGGTTATTGGAACGATTGTGGACGGAAATGGAGTGTCGTTTAAATAATGAAGCGCCTTGCTGTCTTTGCATCAGGTAATGGTAGTAATTTCCAATCAATTGCTGAAGCAATAAAAAGTGGAAAATTGGCGGCGGAAATCTGTCTTGTCGTTTGTGATCGGGAAGACGCTTATGTACTTGAGAGAGCAAAGCTTGAGAATATTGATTCTTTCGCCTTTTCAGCGAAGAATTACTCTAACAAGACTGAGTATGAATCGGTAATCCTTGAGAAACTTCGCCAATATGAGATAGAGTTTATCATTCTGGCTGGCTATATGCGTTTGATTGGTCCGACATTATTACAAAAGTATACACAGAGAATTGTGAACATCCACCCTTCACTCTTGCCTAGTTTTCCAGGCAAGGATGCAATTGGCCAGGCTTTTGACGCTGGAGTGAAGGAAACGGGGGTAACCGTTCATTATGTTGATGATGGAATGGATACAGGACCGATCATTGCCCAAAATGCAGTGCCAATTCTTGAGGGGGATACGAAAGACATTCTTCAAAAAAGGATTCAGGAAATGGAGCATGACATGTATCCGTCAGTTTTGCAGGAGCTATGCCACAAGAAACTTACTTAATGGAGGGACCAACATAACATGAAGAAACGTGCTTTAATTAGTGTATCGGATAAAACAGGTATCGTAGAATTTGCTCAAGGTTTAATTGAGGCAGGTTTTGAAATTATTTCTACAGGCGGTACCAAAAAAACACTGCAGGATAATGGCGTTGATGTAATTGGAATCAGTGATGTCACCGGTTTTCCGGAAATCTTGGATGGACGTGTAAAAACACTTCACCCGAATGTCCATGGAGCAGTGTTGGCAAAACATGATGACAAGGATCACGCAGCACAGCTTGCAGAGCATAATATTGAACCCATTCAACTTGTCTGTGTAAACCTATATCCGTTCCAAGCGACTATTTCCAAACCAGAAGTCACTGTGGAAGATGCTATTGAAAACATCGATATCGGTGGACCGACAATGCTTCGTTCTTCTGCTAAAAACCACGAATATGTGACTGTTATCGTTGATTCAAATGATTATCCTACCGTATTGGCTGAGCTGAAACAAAACGACGGAGTATCAAAAACCACGAATCGCCGTTTGGCTGCAAAAGTCTTCCGCCATACAGCTGCATATGATGCTGTCATTTCGGAGTATATGACTGAGCTTACCGATGAAGAGAATCCTGAATCATTGACTGTTACCTATGAATTGAAACAGTCCCTTCGTTATGGGGAAAATCCACATCAAAAAGCAGCATTCTATAAAAAACCGCTTGGTTCCGTTTTCTCAATTGCTGAAGCGCAGCAATTACATGGAAAAGAGCTTTCATACAACAACATTAATGACGCTGATGCAGCACTTCAAATCGTTAAGGAATTCAATGAGCCGGCTGCTGTTGCTGTTAAACATATGAATCCTTGCGGCGTCGGTGTAGGAGCGACCATTTTAGAAGCGTATGAAAAAGCTTATGAGGCAGATGCTACTTCCATTTTCGGTGGAATCATTGCTTTGAACCGTGAAGTTGATAAAGCGACTGCGGAAAGGCTTCATGAAATTTTCCTTGAAATCATCATTGCTCCTGGGTTTACAGATGAAGCAGTGGAAGTATTAACAAGCAAGAAAAACCTTCGTTTATTAACGATCGATTTCGATGCGGCTAAAAAACCTGAGCGTAAATTGACTTCCATTGAAGGCGGATTACTTATTCAAGATCGAGATGCACATAGCTTAAAGGATGCAGAGGTAAAAGTTGCAACGAAACGTGAGCCTACTCCTGAAGAATGGAAAGCCATGGAACTTGGCTGGAAAATCGTAAAGCATGTAAAGTCGAATGCAATAGTGGTTAGTAACGGTCAAATGACCTTAGGTGTTGGCGCAGGTCAAATGAACCGTGTCGGTGCTGCAAAAATTGCTCTGGAACAAGCTGGGGAAAGAGCGACAGGGAGTGCATTGGCATCAGATGCTTTCTTCCCAATGGATGATACTGTAGAAGCGGCAGCAAAAGCGGGCGTCACGGCAATTATTCAGCCTGGTGGATCTGTAAAAGATCAAGATTCAATCAAGAAAGCTGATGAATATGGGATTGCAATGGTATTTACAGGAATTCGTCACTTTAAACATTAATCAAAAATAGAGGTGCGATAATGAATGTACTAGTAATTGGCCGGGGCGGCAGGGAGCATGCCATAGCCCGCAAATTATTTGAAAGTAAACGGGTTGGGACAGTTTTTGCAGCACCTGGAAATCCAGGTATGACAGATGTAGCGACTCTTGTTCCGATTGAAGAAAACAATCATGAGGAATTGGTTGCCTTCGCAAAGAAGAATGCAATTTCATTAACGGTGATTGGGCCCGAAACGCCATTGTTGAATGGACTTGCAGACGACTTTACGGATGCAGGCTTAAAGGTATTTGGCCCTAATGGCCGTGCTGCAGTCATTGAGGGAAGTAAATCCTTTGCTAAAGATTTAATGAAGAACTACAGCATTCCGACAGCGGAATATGAAACATTTTCTGATTATGATTCAGCAAAGGCATATATCGAAAAAATGGGTGCCCCCATTGTCATAAAAGCGGATGGCTTGGCTGCAGGAAAAGGTGTCGTTGTTGCAATGACGATGGAAGAGGCGTTAGACGCCATCCATGATATGCTAGTAGGGGCAAAGTTCGGCGAAGCTTCTGCCAAAGTCGTTATTGAGGAATTTCTCGATGGCGAGGAATTCTCATTGATGGCATTCGTGAATGGGGAAAAAGTGTATCCGATGGTCATTGCTCAAGATCACAAGCGAGTTTTTGATGGAGATCAGGGTCCGAACACAGGTGGAATGGGTGCATACTCACCAGTGCCGCAAATTTCCGATGAAATGGTTCAGACTGCAGTCGAAACAATTCTTCAGCCTACAGTAAATGCGATGATTTCGGAAAATCGGCGTTTTACAGGTATATTATATGCCGGGTTGATTGCTACTGAAAAGGGCACAAAAGTCATTGAGTTCAATGCACGTTTTGGCGATCCGGAAACGCAAGTTGTTTTACCACGCCTAAAAACCGATTTCGTAGATACGCTTGAAGCGGTTCTTTCTGGGGAGGATTTACAACTTGAATGGCATGAAGAAGCTGTTCTTGGAGTGGTCGTGGCAGCTGATGGATATCCAGGGGATTATAAGAAGGGTTCAATCATTAAAGGCTTGGAAAAGATTGATCCGAATGCCCATGTTTATCATGCTGGAACGGCTAAAAATGATGAGGGGAATTTCATCTCAAACGGCGGACGTGTACTTCTGGTTGCTGCAAAAGGGAATGATTTGGCCTCAGCCCAAGCTGAAGTATATAAAGAGTTGGGGCATATTGAGAAAGACGGCTTATTCTGGCGAACGGATATTGGATACCGTGCAATTTAATGCGATTTTTCATTGTAATACAAAGAAGCTGACTCTAAACGGAGTCAGCTTCTTCTTTAGAAAAAACTTAATATGAATCTGATGAATTAGACTCTCTATCCTGTTTTGGTTCATTTTTCATTAAGGTTTGTCCATTTTCCATTGCATCCGTGAGGGGGCAATAGCGGAGAATGCCTTCGCCTATTTTCATTGCAGAAAGCATGACCACAATAATATAAGATTGGTTTTTCCAGGGTTTCTTTACCATTCTAGCCATTGCCCATGTTAGAAAGGTAAAACCACACGTAATTCGCATTAAGGCATTTATTATACTGATATTTTGTTTAAACTTCATATTTTGTCCATCCCTTCACAAAAATTTAACAATATTCTGGATAACGATACTGTTCTAATGAGGTAAGTATGTTACTATGAAATAAAATTGGATTGAAAATGGTTTTTTCATACATCTGTTTCTAAAAAATTATGGGGGAATGTTTATGCTTGAACAGCGCTATAGATGGAAAAATAAACATCTAAGAGAACATATAGATGTGCTGGATGGCAATAGGGCACCACACATTCTGCTTAAAAATACGACTTATTTAAATCAGGCTTTACGAAAATGGGTGAAAGCGAATATATGGATATATGATGATCGCATCATATATGTCGGCGATAAGCTTCCGGATAATATAGACCGGTGTGAAATGGTTGACTGCACAAACCAGTATTTAGTCCCGGGTTATATTGAGCCGCATTCACATCCTTCTCAATTATATAATCCCCTTTCTTTTTCACGTTATGCATCTCATTTTGGGACAACGACATTGATCAATGATAACTTGCCGTTTCTATTGCAGTTGGATAAAAAGAAAGCGTTTTCTCTTTTGAAAGAATTACGCAACATTCCTGTAACGATGTATTGGTGGAGCCGTTTTGACGGACAGACGGAATTGATCGATGAAGATACGGTATTTTCCCATGGGGCAGTTAAATCCTGGCTGGAGCATGATGCCGTATTACAGGGCGGGGAGCTAACAGGATGGCCGAAGCTTCTCGATGGGGATGACATGATGCTGCACTGGATTCAGGAAGCCAAGCGGATGAGGAAGAAAATAGAAGGACACTTTCCAGGTGCTTCAGAGAAGACCTTAGCAAAAATGACCCTGTTCGGCGCCGATTGTGATCATGAGGCAATGACAGGCGATGAAGTCATGGCGCGCTTGCTGCAGGGATATTATGTATCACTAAGACATTCTTCGATCCGGCCTGATCTTCCAAAGATGATAAAGGAAATTCATGAACTGGGCATCGATCATTATGACAAATTCTTTTATACGACAGATGGTTCGCCGCCGTCTTTTTATGAGGGTGGTCTCATAGACTGCTTGATCAAAATAGCGATAGAGCATGGCGTTCCGGTCATCGATGCTTACAATATGGCAACTATCAACATTGCACGATATTATAATATTGAATACCTTCATGGCAATATTGCCACTGGAAGGGTAGCGAACATTAACTTCCTGACCGATGTAAAGGAACCCGCACCGGTTTCAGTAATGGCAAAAGGGAAATGGGTGAAAAGGGATGGTGAAATCATTCCTGATTTACAGGAAATCGAATGGAGTGATTTTGATTTTAAACCACTTGATCTTGATTGGGATCTTAGTTTAAAGGAAGATTTTGAATTTTCCATGCCATTTGGGATTGAATTGGTCAATAATGTAATTACGAAACCGTACTCCCTTTCCAATGATGTAGGGTATGAAGAGCTGAACTTCGAGGATGATGAATGCTTTTTCATGCTTATTGATCGGGAAGGGAAATGGCGCATCAATACAATATTAAAAGGGTTTGCGGATAAATTGTGTGGCTTTGCTGGCTCTTATACCAATACCGGTGATATCATACTAATCGGTAAAAGGAAAAAGGATATGCATTTGGCATTTAACCGGCTGAAGGAAATTGGCGGTGGAATCATTTTAACGGAACATGGAAAGGTGATCCATGAACTTCCTCTTAAACTAATGGGAGTCATGTCCACCAAAGAGGTTCCTGAATTGATAAAAGAAGAAAATGAATTGAAACATTTGCTGCGTGAGAGGGGATATCGCTTCGATGATCCTGTTTACACCCTTTCATTCTTTTCGACAACCCATCTGCCATATATAAGGCTAACCCAGCGAGGAGTATATGATGTTATGAATAAAACTATACTCTTTCCCACTATAATGCGTTAAAATATAAGAGAAGAAATGGCTAATAATTCAGAGGAGTGGAAAGATGAATTTAAAGAGAGTTCTTTTCATCGTTATTGCTATTTTACTGCTGGCAGGCTGTTCGGCGAAAGAGGATCCTGCATCGGATGACAGTAAGCCAAAAGATCCGGCTGTCATCAAAAATAGAGATGTGAAAAATGAATCTTCCAATGAGTTTCCACTTACAGGTATATCCACCGATGAAGGCAGTGAGCAAAGGGCTGTAGCAGTGATGATTAATAATCATCCGAAAGCACGCCCGCAATCGGGCCTCTCAGAAGCCGATATGGTCTACGAAATGCTCGCAGAAGGTGACATAACCAGATTTTTAGCTATCTTCCAAAGTGAAACGCCAAGCCGAATCGGTCCGATTCGGAGTGCAAGGGACTATTATATCGAATTGGCAAAAGGCCTGGATTGCATCTATGTGTGTCATGGGAATAGCCCCGAGGCAAAAACCATGCTGGACAAAGGGTATATTGATAACTTGAACGGATTATATTATGATGGTACTTTGTTTCATCGTTCGGCAGATAGAAAAGCACCGCACAATTCCTACATCTCTTTTGAGGATATCCAAAAAGGCGTGAAGGAAAAGGGATATGAGATGAATGGTGCACCGGAACCTTATACTTTCCTTTCAAAAGAAGAGGCGGCTGGCCTTCAAGGGGAACAGGCATTGAAAACCGAGATATCCTACGGATCAGACGAGTATGATGTAAAGTATGAATACGACGCCACGGAAGAGAAATATAAACGTTATTCGAATGGTGAGCAAACAGTCGAATATAAATCGAATAAACCTATTTTACTGGATAATATATTGATCATTGAGGCCACTCATCAAGTGATCGACGATAAAGGTCGCCGTAAAATCGACTTGAAAAGTGGTGGAAAAGGTTATTTACTTCAAAAAGGAACAGCGAATGAAGTAGAATGGGTTAATAAGGATGGTCGGATTATACCAGTGAAAAATGATAACGAAGTAGGGTTGATTCCAGGGAAAACTTGGATCAATATTATTCCGAATGAACCTGGTTTAGTAGGAGACGTCTCATTTTGATACCCATGAATTGAGGGGGAGTAACATGCAAATTGATAAGTTAAGAGGAAAAGAAACGGATCAGCTGTTTAAGTCGATCCTTTCCTTGCGTGATTTGGACGAATGTTATCGATTTTTTGATGATTTATGTACAGTTAATGAAATTTCATCATTAGCACAGCGTCTTGAAGTAGCCCGGATGCTTGAAGAAGGTAAAACCTATCATAAAATCGAAACGGAAACAGGTGCAAGCACGGCTACGATTTCTAGGGTCAAACGCTGCTTGAATTACGGAAATGACGCTTATTCAATGGCTCTTAACCGTATTAAAGAAAACGTTGAGGAAACAACTGAATCTTAATGCATTCGATTTTTTATATGGTGAATCAAAAAAAGCCGAGGAATTCATTTCCCGGCTTTTTATTTTGAGTTTGGCCTTTCTTTTGTCAGCTGTCTTTCTGCCGTATCCGTGTTATATTGGTTTTTAGATTCAGAGGTTTCCATTTGGTAAACATTTTATCGATACTTCTCTTTTTTAATGAAAAATCTTAATGCTATAATGGTGTAATGGGAAGTGTGAATGGAGGATTATTATGTACGATTTTCGCGAGTGGAAACATGTTTTCAAACTCGATCCAAATAAAGAAATAAGTGATGAGGCTCTTGAAAAAGTCTGTGAATCCGGTACGGATGCAATCATGGTCGGGGGAACGGATGGAATCACGCTTGAGAATGTGCTTCATTTAATGGCACGGGTCAGACGATATACCGTCCCATGTGTAATGGAGATTTCTTCTGTTGAAACGGTGACGCCAGGGTTTGATTTATATTTCATTCCAAGTGTCCTGAATAGCACCAACCCGGATTGGATGATGAAACTGCATCAGCAAGCAGTCAAAGAATACGGATACCTTTTGAATTGGGATGAAATTTTCGTTGAAGGGTACTGTATTCTGAATGCCGAGTGTAAGGCTGCTCAATTGACGAAAGCCAATACCCAACTGGATATGGATGATGTGGGAGCATACGCGATGATGGCAGAAAAGATGTTCAACCTGCCGATTTTTTATCTGGAATACAGCGGTGATTATGGCGATATCCAGATGGTGGAAGCAGCCAAAGAGAGCTTGGAGAATACCGTACTTTTCTATGGCGGTGGGATAAAATCAGTTGAACAGGCCAAAGAGATGTCTAAGTTTGCGGATGTCATCGTTGTTGGCAATGTGATTTATGAAGATTTGAAAGCGGCACTAGCAACAGTTACGGCAGTTAATGAAAACATGAAATAAATATAGTATACTAAAACATAAAACAGAAACGAATGTTCGTATAGGTGGTGTGATAATGCAATATTTAGCGGAAAAATTACTAATAGGTTTGAATGAACAGCAACAAAAAGCAGTAAAGTCAACTGATGGCCCACTTTTAATCATGGCTGGGGCAGGAAGTGGAAAGACGCGTGTGCTGACTCACCGAATAGCTTACTTGATGGTCGAGAAGGAAATAGCACCTTGGAATATCCTTGCAATCACGTTCACTAACAAAGCTGCACGTGAAATGAAGGAGAGGATCCGTGCCATACTTGGCGGTGCGTCAGAGGATATCTGGATTTCGACCTTCCACTCGATGTGTGTCCGCATTTTACGAAGAGATATCGATCGTATCGGTTTTAATAGGAACTTTTCGATATTGGATACGACGGATCAGCAATCGGTCATTAAGCAAATCATGAAAGATCGTAATATGGATACAAAGAAATATGATTACCGGGCGATTTTGGGTAGCATCAGTTCAGCGAAAAATGAATTGGTCGGGCCGGAAGAGTACCTGAAGACAGCGTCGGATTACTTTACTAAGGTAACTGCCGATGTATATACGGAATACCAAAAACGGTTGAGGAAAAATTCAGCGCTCGATTTCGATGATTTGATCATGATGACGATTCAATTGTTCCAACTGGTACCGGAAGTACTTGAATACTATCAGCGCAAGTTTCAATACATTCATGTTGATGAGTACCAAGATACGAACAGGGCTCAATATATGCTTGTTAAACTACTTGCTTCACGTTTCCGTAATCTCTGCGTTGTCGGGGATTCTGATCAATCGATTTATCGCTGGCGCGGTGCGGATATTGCGAACATCCTTTCATTTGAAAAAGATTATCCTAATGCCAACATGATTTTCCTTGAACAGAATTACCGCTCGACGAAAAAGATTCTTGCAGCGGCGAATAAGGTCATCGATAACAATCAAAACCGGAAGCCGAAAAATCTTTGGACCGAGAATGCAGATGGTAATAAGCTATTCTATTACCGTGCCGACAATGAACAAGGGGAAGCGCAATTTGTAGCCGGAAAGATAAATGAGTTAGTTCGGGACGGCAGTAGGAAGTATTCCGATATAGCAATCCTTTACAGAACAAATGCACAATCACGTGTCATGGAGGAAGTTCTGCTTAAATCCAATATAAACTATGCTATAGTCGGGGGCACTAAGTTCTATGACCGTAAAGAGATTAAGGACTTGCTTGCCTATCTTCGCCTTATTGCGAATCCTGACGATGACATCAGTCTCCGCCGTGTAATCAATGTACCAAAACGCGGAATTGGTGCAACTTCAATGGACAAAGTGGCAGATTATGCAGATCAGTATGATGTTTCCATTTATAAAGCACTTGAATCTGTGGAAATGGTAGGGATTAGCGGGAAGGCTACCAAAGCGGCTAGGGAATTCCATACGCTGATCACTAACTATACAAATCAGCAGGAGTACTTATCCGTAACGGAACTGGTGGAGGAAGTCATTAAGAAAACCGGTTATCGTGAGATGCTGCAGGCAGAAAAAACGATTGAATCGCAAAGCCGGCTTGAAAATATAGATGAGTTTTTATCTGTTACGAAAGCATTCGAAAGTAACAGCGAGGACAAATCATTGGTTGGCTTTTTAACTGACCTGGCGTTGGTTGCCGATATAGACCAACTTGATGAGAACTCCGAAGAAGTTACTAATACTGTAACGTTGATGACCCTGCATTCAGCGAAGGGACTTGAATATCCGGTGGTCTTTTTATTGGGCCTTGAAGAAGGGGTTTTCCCTCACAGCCGCTCGCTCATGGATGAAGAGGAGATGGAAGAAGAACGCCGTCTGGCCTATGTGGGAATTACAAGGGCTGAAAATGAGCTATTCATAAGCAATGCCCAAATGCGGACATTGTATGGACGGACCAGTATGAATCCAGTTTCACGTTTCATCAGTGAAATACCAGAGGAACTCCTTGAAGATCTTAAACCGAAACCGGCTCCTAGAGCTAGGCAAACACCTTTCAGTTCTTCGAGAACTGGATCTCCTTCAACAGCTTCCACAAGAAAAGTTCCTGCCTTTGGTAGAGCCGTTTCTGCACCATCCGCAACCGGTGGTGAAGAGATCGGCTGGGCTGTCGGTGACCGTGCATCCCACAAAAAGTGGGGTATAGGAACCGTGGTGAGCGTAAAAGGGGAAGGCGAAGGGAAGGAACTGGATATCGCATTCCCAAGTCCAATCGGTATCAAACGCCTACTGGCTAAATTTGCACCAGTTGAAAAAGCTTAAGCTATTAATATGAATCTTACTGGTAAAGAATAGGGATATCTGACTTTAGACACCGCTCTTCTATAAGAAGTGCGGTGGAGTCTTCTTTAGAAAGGATTGAACGTATGGACTTACAAGCTGCAGAGAAGAAAGTTCTAGAACTGCAAACGTTATTGAACCAATACAGCTACGAATATTATGTGATGGACCAGCCATCAGTACCTGATGCTGAATATGATCGGATACTCCGTGAGCTTATCGAGTATGAGGAGAAATTCCCGGAACTGCAAACGCCTGATTCTCCGACACAACGGGTCGGTGGCGCCATTTTGGATATGTTTGAAAAAGTGGAGCATACCACACCGATGCTTAGTTTAAGCAATGCATTCAATGAAAGTGACTTACGGGATTTCGACAGAAAGGTCAGACAATCTGTAGGTGACGATTTTACCTATGTATGTGAATTGAAAATTGATGGACTTGCCGTCACTCTTCAATATGAGAATGGATATTTCGTAAGAGGGGCAACACGTGGAGATGGAACGATCGGTGAAGATATTACAGCAAACCTGAAAACGATCAAGTCGATTCCATTGAAGATGCGTGAGCCGGTTGCCATAGAAGTACGCGGTGAGGCATTCATGCCAAAAAAATCATTTGAATCTTTAAATAAGGCTAAGGAAGAACGTGGTGAGGAACCATTTGCAAACCCACGGAATGCAGCTGCTGGCTCGTTAAGGCAGCTTGACCCAAAACTTGCTGCGAAACGGAACTTGGATATTTTCCTTTATGCGATTGCCGATTTAGGAGAAACAGGGGTCCAATCTCACAGTGAAGGTCTGGATTTGTTGGATCGATTGGGGTTTAAGACGAATCGGGAAAGAAAAACATGCTTGAATATAGAGGAAGTACTAGCCTATATAGTAGAATGGACAGAACAACGTCCAAACTTAGCCTATGATATTGATGGAATTGTCGTAAAGGTGGATTCCCTTGAACAGCAGGATGAATTAGGTTTTACTGCAAAAAGTCCGCGTTGGGCCATCGCTTATAAATTCCCAGCTGAAGAAGTCATTACAACCCTGCGGGATATCGAGCTGAATGTTGGACGTACGGGTGTATTAACCCCAACAGCTGTGTTGGATCCCGTTCGGGTAGCGGGTACGACTGTGCAGCGAGCATCTCTTCATAACGAAGACTTAATCCGTGAAAAGGACATTAGAATCGGAGATCAAGTGGTCGTGAAAAAAGCGGGCGATATCATTCCAGAGGTGGTCAATGTACTGGCAGAACGCCGTACAGGGGAAGAGGTCGAGTTTCAGATGCCGACTGAGTGCCCGGAATGCGGCAGTGAACTTGTTCGGCTGGATGGTGAGGTTGCTTTACGTTGCATCAACCCGAAGTGTCCTGCACAAATACGGGAAGGCTTGATTCACTTTGTATCCCGGACAGCTATGAACATAGACAGTCTTGGTGAAAAAGTGATTAGCTTGTTGTTTAAAGAGGAACTCATACAAGATGTGGCTGATATTTATAAGCTTACATATGATCAACTCATTGCATTGGAACGGATGGGGGATAAATCCGTCAATAAACTCCTTCAAGCAATCGAAGCTTCGAAAAGCAATTCGTTGGAAAAATTACTATTCGGGTTAGGCATTCGCCATGTTGGTTCGAAAGCAGCCAAGACACTTGCACGGGAGTTCGTGACGATGGAAGCCTTAAGCAAGGCGAGTCGTGAAGAATTAACATCCATTAATGAAATAGGGGATAAGATGGCCGATTCCATCGTAGCTTATTTTGAATTGGAAGAGGTCCATGCGCTATTGAACGAGTTGGAAGCAGCCGGTGTGAATCTTACTTTTAAAGGGCCAAGAGCTGTTCCTATTGAAGATATCGATTCCGCTTTTGCAGGTAAAACAGTCGTTTTAACGGGTAAATTGCATCAGCTAACACGTAATGAAGCAAAAGAAAAATTAGAGGCGCTAGGAGCTAACGTTGCTGGAAGTGTCAGCAAGAAAACCGATTTGGTCGTAGCTGGCGAAGATGCCGGTTCCAAACTGGAAAAAGCGGAAAGCCTAGGCATCATGGTATGGGATGAAGAGAGACTGATTGAGGAACTAAAAAAATAAGAGGTGTAGATATGAAGAAACACTCTATTTTGGGGATGATTCTTATACTGCTTCTTGCTGGATGTGCGCCTAGTTTTGAGGATAAGCAAGAGGTAGTTCAAGACTCCAAAGACAAAAAAGAGACGGCAATTATTCCGAAGTATAAAATTTCGGATGAATATTATCAAACGATCCTACCGTTTGAACCATCAAAAGCACGCGGTTTGGTCGTATCTAATTTAAATACCCGATATGATATTGAAGAATTCGAAAATGGATTGATGCGGTTGGCCCAAACCCAATTCGACCCGGAAGATTACCTGTTTCAAGAGGGGCAAATGCTTGATAGTGCAAAGATATCTTCCTGGCTGAACAGAAAATATACCAAAAGTCAGTTGAAAGAAAAGGGTATGGATGCCTCAAAGAACGTTGGCTTGAATCCGGTTGATCCAGGTAAAGGTGACATTGATAAGCGAAATGAAGAAAATCCAATCTACCTTGCTCATATTCTAGAACATAATTATTTAGTCAAAACAAAAGATAATTCAGTGAGTCTAGGCGGGGTTGTAATAGGTCTTGCGCTGAATTCAGTGCATTACTATCAAAAAGAGGCATACGGTGCCACCTATGAACAGAAAATCGATAGTAAAAAGCTAAAGCAAGAAGGGGAGAAAATTGCTGCAGAAGTCTTAAAAAGGCTGCGTAAAATGGACAAGCTGAAAAATGTCCCGATTACGATTGCCTTATTCGAGCAAAATGAAAAGTCTTCAGTAGTCCCTGGGAATTTCATTGCCTATACCAACATTGATAAGAACTCTGACAATATTGGAAAATGGACAAACTTGGACGAAAAGTATTTCCTATTTCCTTCTGCTAGTGCAGAAAAAAAATATCGTGATGACGTCAAGACTTTCACGAACTTTAAAGAAGATGTCGAAGAATATTTCCCTAACTTTAACGGAGTCATCGGAAGGGCGTTCTATATGGATGATCAATTACAAAGTCTGAACATCGATATCCCTATTCAATTTTATGGGAACTCGGAAGCGATTGGTTTTACCCAATATGTTGCTGGGCTTGTAATGGAACGTTTCCCTAAATATATTGCCGTACAAGTATCCATTACCTCCGTAAATGGACCTGAAGCGCTCATTGTCCGTGAAGCAAATCAGGACGAACCAACCGTGCATATATATGAATGAAAAAAGATGAAGCTTAACGGCTTCATCTTTTTTTGCGGCAATCTCTGAAATCCACACTTTCATTTAATTCCGGGAGGCGAATTTCAAAATAACCTTTAGCAAGGAACATAATAATAGTAAGTAAACCCTTCCATTTTAGGAAGCGAATACTTGGAAAAAGGAGAGCATTTGTCGAATTTTAAAGGTCTTCTTGTCATTTCCCCGGAAATTCCGGCAACTTTCCCATATTTCCCGGAAAATATCGCTTTTTCCTTGTGAAATAATTGAATTTCGACATTGTATCTCTTGTTGCTTTACTGTGTAATAGTTTGATATGATTTAAACGATGATTTTATGGAGAAAAGCGACGAATTTCAGTCGATTTGGATATTTTTTCGGAGGTGAAGAGAATGTCACGTATTTCTATGGAACAAGTTAAACACGTTGCCCATTTGGCTCGTTTGGCAATTACGGAAGAGGAAGCACAACAGTTTCAACATCAGCTTGACCAAATGATTTCATTTGCGGAGCAGTTGAATGAGCTTGATACGGATCAAGTAGACCCGACTTCTCACGTTTTGGATATGAAAAATGTAATGCGCGAAGATATTGCAAAACCAGGATTGCCAGTAGAAGAAGTAGTTAAAAATGCACCGGATAGCAAAGAAGGATATATCCGTGTACCATCTATAATTGAATAAGGAGGGACAATGATGTCGTTGTTCGAACAAAAGGTTTCTGAGCTTCATGAACGCTTACATAAGAAAGAGATCAGTGTCACTGATCTTGTTAACGAATCGTATGAGCGAATTGGACAGGTAGAGGACAAGGTAAAGGCATTTTTGACACTTGATGAAGAAAACGCCCGCAAGCAAGCAAGACGATTGGATGAACAATTGGTAAAAGGTGAGAACAAAGGCGCTTTGTTTGGTCTGCCAATCGGAGTGAAAGATAATATTGTCACTAAAAATTTACGGACGACTTGCGCGAGTAAAATCTTGGAGAACTTTGATCCGATTTATGATGCAACCGCCGTTCAAAAGTTGCAGCAGGCAGAAACGGTTACGATCGGTAAATTGAATATGGATGAATTTGCAATGGGTTCTTCTAATGAGAACTCCGCATTTCAGGCGACACGCAATCCCTGGAATACGGATTATGTACCAGGCGGTTCTTCGGGTGGTTCAGCTGCCTCTGTCGCTTCCGGTGAAGTCCTATTCTCTTTAGGTTCCGATACGGGTGGATCAATCCGCCAACCAGCGGCATATTGTGGAGTTGTCGGTTTAAAACCTACATATGGACGGGTTTCCCGATTCGGACTTGTAGCTTTTGCGTCTTCTCTTGACCAAATTGGACCGGTTACAAGAACGGTCGAAGATAACGCCTATTTGCTTGAAGCGATTTCAGGTGTGGATCCAATGGATTCGACCTCTGCTAATATTGACGTACCGAATTTTGTTAATTCATTAACAGGCGATGTAAGAGGATTGAAAATAGCGGTACCTAAAGAATATCTTGGTGAAGGCGTTGGCGAAGAAGCACGTAATTCCGTACTTGAAGCATTAAAGGTATTAGAAGGACTTGGGGCTGAATGGGAAGAGGTTTCCTTGCCACATTCTAAATATGCTTTAGCTGCATATTATCTGCTTTCTTCATCTGAAGCTTCAGCTAACCTTTCACGTTTTGATGGAGTGCGTTTCGGCCATCGTACAGATAATGCAGAAACTCTTATAGAAATGTATAAGCAAACTCGTGCAGAAGGATTCGGTGACGAAGTGAAACGCCGTATCATGCTTGGAACTTTCTCCTTAAGTTCCGGATATTATGATGCATATTATAAAAAGGCTCAAAAAGTACGTACTTTAATCAAAAAAGACTTTGAAGATGTCTTTGAAAAATATGATGTCATCGTTGGGCCGACGACACCTACGCCTGCATTTAAAATTGGTGAAAAAGTCGACGATCCATTAACGATGTATGCGAATGATATCCTAACGATTCCAGTCAATCTTGCTGGCGTACCGGGTATATCCGTACCATGTGGATTCGCAGCGAATGGGCTTCCGCTTGGACTGCAAATGATTGGAAAGCATTTTGATGAAAGTACGATTTACCGCGCGGCTCACGCATTTGAGCAAGCAACAGATTTTCATAAACAATTTCCTAAGCTGTAAGGGGTGAAAAAAATGGACTTTGAAACGGTAATTGGTCTAGAAGTACACGTAGAATTAAAAACGGATTCTAAAATTTTCTCAGCGAGCCCGAATCATTTTGGTGCCGCTCCAAATAGTAACACGACTGTAATTGACCTAGGCTACCCAGGCGTATTGCCTGTCGTCAATAAAAAGGCTGTTGATTTTGCAATGAAGGCTGCAATTGCTCTGAATTGCGAAGTGGCGGAAATTACGAAATTCGACCGAAAAAACTATTTTTACCCGGACAATCCTAAAGCATACCAAATTTCACAGTTCGATCAACCGATCGGTGAGCATGGTTGGATTGAAATTGAAGTCAATGGCAAGAAAAAGAAAATCGGCATTACCCGCATTCATATGGAAGAGGATGCTGGAAAGCTGACACATAAAGGGAACTATTCACTTTGTGATTATAACCGCCAAGGTACCCCTCTTGTTGAAATCGTATCCGAACCGGATATCACTTCCCCTGAAGAAGCATATGCTTATTTGGAAAAGTTGAAATCCATCATTCAATACACAGGCGTTTCCGATTGTAAAATGGAAGAAGGTTCACTTCGCTGTGATGCTAATATTTCCTTGAAACCTGTCGGGCAAAAAGAATTCGGAACGAAAACTGAATTGAAAAACTTGAACTCATTCAACTTCGTTCGCAAAGGATTGGAGCATGAAGAGATCCGACAAGCGGAAATCTTGAATGAAGGCGGGATAATCGAACAGGAAACCCGCCGGTTTGACGATGCTACAGGCAGAACGGTACTAATGCGAATTAAGGAAGGTTCCGATGATTACCGTTACTTCCCGGAGCCAGACTTATTGACAATCCATATCGATGAAGAATGGAAAGCACGCATTGCTGCTGAGATTCCAGAACTTCCGGATGCCCGGAAAAAACGTTATGTCGAGGAATTTGGCTTACCGGAATATGATGCCGCCGTTTTAACGGTAACGAAAGAAAGTGCTGATTTCTTTGAAGCGACAGTCGCTTCAGGAGCGGATGCAAAACTAGCATCAAATTGGATCATGGGTGAGGTTTCTGCTTTCTTGAATGCAGAAGGAAAAGAGCTGCATGATATCAAATTGACTGCTGAATCGTTAGCAGGAATGATTAAGCTGATTGAAGATGGTACAATTTCTTCTAAAATCGCTAAAAAAGTTTTCAAAGAATTGATTGAAAACGGTGGGGACGCTGAAACGATCGTCAAGGAGAAGGGACTAGTCCAAATTTCCGATGAAGGCGCGTTGCGTACGGCTGTTGAAGAAGCGTTGAATAATAACCCGCAATCAATTGAAGATTTTAAAGCCGGGAAACAAAAAGCAATCGGCTTCCTTGTCGGGCAAATTATGAAAGCGACAAAAGGACAGGCTAATCCACAGCTTGTTAATAAAATTTTGGTTGAAGAAATCAATAAACGTTAATATTAACCGTATCACTTTTAAGGTGGTACGGTTTTCTCATGATTAAGGAAAGCAAAAATGAGAAAAATAATCGGAATTTCAAGCGGGAAAAAAATTTTTGATTTTTTCGGAGTTATCTGTAGGGGTAACTCCTTTTTGTGTCGTCTATTACATGGATGCTTAACAGGAAAGGAGGAAGAGAAGTGACGGATGAGTTAGTTGAGAAGGTCAGGGCTGGGAATGATCATGCATTCCGATTGTTGATTGAAACGTATAAACAGACGATTTATAGAACCGTCTATTCCGTCTTAAGAAATCAAAAGGATGCAGAAGATGTTACCCAGGAAGTCTTTATCAAAATCTATACTTCTCTTCCTCAATATAACAATCAAGGGTTCAAAACTTGGATTACCCGTATTGCGGTCAATCATGCAATAGATCTAAAGCGAAAAAGGGTACGTCAAAAGGAAGAACCGCATGAGGAACGTTCATCGGAAGCTAATTTGGGCTTAACTGATGATGTCGAGGCAGTATTTTTTCGGAATGAAAGGCGAAAGCAAGTATTACGGAAGCTGAATGACCTTCCGGAGGGGTATCGGGACGTTGTATATGGCTATTACATAAAGGAAAAGACATTCAAGCAAATTGCGGAGGAACAGCAGATTCAAGTTAAATCTGTGGAGGTAAAGCTATATCGGGCAAGAAATTGGATGAGAAAACATTGGAAAGAGGAGGATTTTTCATGAATCATGTTCCTGAAACAGGGTGGGTTGCATATTTGGCAGATGAAATACCAGAGTCTCTAAAAATAGAATATGAAAATCATCTATACTCCTGTGACAAGTGTTTGTCCGCCTATTTGGAGGCAATGGAAAAAGAAGAATCCAGTCTGGAAATTGAAGGATTTGATATTGCCGGCCCTGTCATGGACTCGATTAGCCGATTGAAAGGCGGGTATGTTGAAGAGGATAAGCAACTCCGAAAAGAGAATTCACTCCGGACGATCACAAGACATTACCTGATTGCGGCCGGGTTTACGATCCTATTAATGGCAGGTGGAGTATTTCAATCATTTACAGAATACGTGGATTCTATGGAATCCAGAAGTGTAAAGGAAACTCAGTCCTTAACCGATGGGATTATTGATAAAACATTTAATTGGATGGACTCTATTGAAAAGAAAAATAAGGAGGGGTTTAGGAATGAATAAAAGTCCAGTAATAGCTTTTTTATTATCGTTTCTGCCAGGTTTCGGACATTTTTACCTGGGAAGGAAATATAAAGGGTTATTTTATTTTCTTGCTACGGCCGGATTGGGGCTTGGAGGTCTTTTTCTTTCATTGATCAGTCATGCGGATGCATTTCTAGCTTTATCCATTATTGGAATGGTGTTTTATTTCATAAGTATATTTGATTTGGTGGTCACCTCACTAATGAATCCCAAAAATGAAGCGGACTTAGAGGGAATGGTAGAACAGCCGGAAGCGGAAAGATTCTATGTAATCATCCTTTCATTTGTTCCAGGATTAGGGCATTTTCAACTGGGCCTCATGAATCGGGGACTCATTTTTCTAATCGGCTTTTTAGGCATGGGCACTATGGTGATATTCATCAGTGTGATGACACAAATGGAAGGTTTGTTAATATTCATGGCTCTTTTGCCTGTTATCTGGATTTACAGCTTTTTTGATTCGGTTCAACAGCTGAATAAAAAGCAAAGAGGTGAGAAGCTTATTGATCGGTCCGTTTTGGAAGATTTCGAAGAGAGACGGGAATCCGGGAAGAAGAGTAAATCGGTCGCGACTTTATTCGCTATATTCCCTGGTGCGGGTCACTTATATTTGGGGCTGCAAAAACGTGGGATTCAATTGATGGCCGGTTTTTTATTCGCCATTTACATACTGGATTTACTCCGTTTAGGTTTCTTCTTTTTCCTTATACCGATCATCTGGTTTTATAGTTTTTTTGATGGATTGCAAAAAGCCTCGAAAATGGAGGAGGGTCCTGTTGAAGATACGCCCATCATTTCGGGAATCGTAAATCACCAAAAATGGGTAGGGTTTGGGTTGGTGGGACTTGGAATCTATTTTTTTGCTAGTAATATAATCGTCCCGGCCCTTGCCCCTCATTTAGATGAATGGATTGGGAGAAACCTGGAATATTGGTTCAGAGATTATTTTCAAAAAGGACTGGTATGCATCCTTCTAATAGGTGGGGGAATCAAATTGCTGTCGGGAAGTAAAAAAGGGAGAGTTAAGGAGAGGACAAAATGAGAACATGGAGAGTCGGAACGATTTCAATGGGAATCTCTCTGGTTAGTCTAGGTTTGGTTTTACTGGTTTCTCAAATTGCGGATATGAATTTGACGACGATTTTGCTATCTTGGTGGCCGTTGCTGTTCATTATCTTGGGTATGGAGATTCTCTTCTATATTTATTTTTCCAGAAAAGAAAGTTCCTTTGTAAAGTATGATATTCTTAGTGTTTTTTTTGTGGGGCTGCTTGGAACGACGGGGATTGCTTTAATTCTGCTAACATCAAGCGGATTGATGGATCAAGTTAGGGCTGCCGTGAATAGTGAAGAAAAAACGGTCAATTTGCCTGGTTTCAATGAAAAGGCCGGGAAAGACATAGAGAGAGTTGTCCTGGATACTGGCTCATACCCATTGACGATTGAAAGTGGTGCGGATGAGGAAGTTTCCATTTTTGGAACTTATGATGAGCGGGTAATGGAAGATGGTGATTCTTTGTTGAAGAAGGCGGAAGACTATTTAATGATTGAGAGAAATGGTGATACGCTTTATATAAGCTTCAAGGATTTGCCGAAAAAAAATGGATTTTTGGACAATGGTACAATGAATCTTAAGGCCACTCTTATAATTCCTGCTGACTTGGCAGCAGAGATAGACGGACAAAGTACCGATCTTGTGGTGAAGCCTAGAAGGCTTTTGAATGATTGGAATGTGAAGGATAGCGGGAATCTTAGCGTATGCCTACAGGGCAATAGTGATATCAAGATAGATGCTAGAGGGGTTGAGGAACTTGAAGGACCTGAGGATATCTGGAAGGTGACGGAAGTGAATGAAGAAGAAACAGGTGAAGAAGGCATTGTAAAAAAGAATGGGATATTCAATACTGGAAAAGGGAAGCATACTTTGACGGTCACCGATACATTTAACGTAAATGTTCAATATCAATGATTGAAATCATTTACTAGAATAAAATTGTAAAAAGCATTATAATTTCCCTGATAAGATTTCTAGTAAAGTGGATATAAAGATATGGACCGAAAAGCGGTCCTCTTTTTTTTCGAATATTGCTTTTCATGTAATGAAGGATTAAGATGTAAATTATGGAATCAATATGTATAAGGATGATGGGAAATGAAGAGAGCAAGGTTGATTTACAACCCGACTTCGGGCCGGGAAGCCATTAAGAAGAGCCTGCCAGCTGTGCTAGCGAAACTTGAAGAAGCTGGTTATGAAGCTTCTGCACATGCGACTACCGGTGCTGGGGATGCGACGAAAGCGGCTAAAATTGCGATTGAACGAGGCTATGATATTGTCATTGCAGCAGGAGGCGACGGAACGATTTATGAGGTTGTTAATGGACTGGCCACTGCAGAGAAACGTCCGAAACTAGGAATCATTCCGACGGGAACGACAAATGATTTCGCGCGGGCACTGCATTTACCGAAGTCAATCGAAGGGGCAGCCGAAATTATTGCCGGAGGGCATACGATGCCGATCGATATTGGTAAAATGAACGATAGGTACTTCATCAATATTGCTGGTGGGGGCCGATTGACTGAATTGACCTACGACGTGCCGATCAAGCTGAAAACCATGCTTGGGCAGCTAGCGTACTATATTAAAGGAATTGAAATGCTTCCTTCAATTAAACCGACGGAAGTCTCTATTGAATATGATGGAAAGCTTTTTGAAGGAGAGATCATGCTTTTCTTGGTGGCTAACACGAATTCGGTCGGCGGCTTCGAGAAACTGGCTCCTGACGCCTCTCTGAATGATGGTATGTTCACGTTGCTCATTTTAAAAAAGGCCAACCTTGCTGATATTGTGCGTGTCGCAACATTGGCAATGCGCGGTGAACATATCCATGATAAAAACGTCATTTATGAAAAAGCCAATCGAATTAAAGTACAGGCCAAAAAGGACATGATGCTTAATTTGGATGGGGAGTTTGGCGGGATGGCCCCAGCTGAATTCGTAAATCAGTACCGCCATTTTGATGTATTCATCCCACAAGGAATACTGCCGGACGATCCGGCAAAATAGGGTGAAAAGGCCACTGAATCTGGTGGCCTTTTCAACTTTAATTAAGCAAGGAGAATGTGAGAACATGTATATCAGGAAAGCGACACCGGAAGATGCGGACAAGGCAGCAATATTGACCCGGTTAGCGATTAAAGAAATTGCAGAGGTATTGACAGGTGAAACGGAAGAAGAAAGAATACTTTACGTTCTTGCCGATTTGTTCAGGAAAAGCGGAAATCGGATCAGCTATGAAAATACGTTCGTAAGTGAACATGATGGACAAGTATCGGGATTGATCATTGCCTACCATGGCAAGGATTCCGAAAGCTTGGATGAACCGATAGTGAAACGATTAAGGACGAAAATGAAAGATCCAAGCGTTACGCTTGATAAGGAAGCAGAAATGAAAGACTTTTATTTGGATACATTATGCGTTGACCCGAATTTTCAAGGAAAAGGGATTGGTAGTGCACTGATTCAATATGTTGAGGGGTACGCTAAACAGAAGGGGTATCCAAGGGTTTCTTTAGTCGTTGAAAATGAAAATGAAGGGGCGAATCGTCTCTATAGCAGATTAGGATATAAAGAAATGAAAACCATTACGATTAGCGGCCATGAATTTGGCTATATGGTAAAAGAAATAGAAGAACCTCCTGTTTAACAGGGGGTCCTTTTTCGGTGTTTTTTGAACTTGGCGCTTGTTGCAACTACATTTGCTGACCATTCATGGCGGCCCAATCGGCGTAAACTCCGGTACCATTACAGCCGGGACAGTCGTGTATATCGGAAAAATGATATTCCGTCGGTACGAAGGAGCTGTATCCTCGTCCGTAACAATCCGGACAGAAGCCTTTTTCCTCCATGCTTGCTCGATGTTTTTCTAGCCTTGTAGCGTTCCAGGCTGATATAGAGTTAAATAAACTCATTTCCTCACCTCGTTTATTTTTCCTTATTTTTCTTTTTTTGTTGAACTTTTATACATGGAACTATGAAAAATCGTAATTCCTTCCCCTATATTTTTATGAAAACTAAGGTAAATTGGTGAGTGGTTTTGTGGCAAGGGCTCGATTGTGGTAAAATACAGGCTAGCATAAAAAAGAAAAGAGAAGATGATATGAAAAAAACAGCACCTGTTGCTAAAAACGATATTATAGAGGTTTTATTTGAAGATTTAACACACGAAGGAGCTGGAGTGGCTAAAGTCGATGGCTATCCTATCTTTGTTCAGAACGCCCTTCCTGGTGAAAAGGCAAAAATTAAAGTGATGAAGGCTAATAAAGGTTATGGCTTCGGACGCTTGATGGAGATTATAGAAAATAGTCCATACCGGGTTGAGGTCACTACTGAAGACTTCCATAAATACGGTGGATGTCAGCTGCAACATATGAGCTATGAAGGACAGTTGGAATTCAAGGAAAAGCAAGTACGTGATGTGATGACACGCATCGGGAAACTTGAGGATGTGAAGGTTCATCCAATCATCGGGATGGAGAATCCAACTCATTATCGCAATAAAGCTCAAGTGCCTGTTGGTGAAAAGGATGGCAGGCTAATAGCTGGATTCTTCAAACCGCGGACACATGAAATTGTTGAAACGAAAGAAAGCATTATCCAAAATGAAGCGATCAGTGAAGCCGTTCAAGTTGTTAAAGAGATTTTCAGTAAACTTGGTATCCCTGCTTATAATGAGGAGGCACATAAAGGTGTATTGCGGCACATCATGGCCCGTTATGGCAAGCAAACAGGGGAATTGATGATTGTTCTTGTTACAAGAACAAATAGTATCCCTTTCATCGAAACTATCGTAAAGGAAGTCGTTGAACGTCTTCCACAAGTGAAATCCATCGTTCAAAACGTGAATTCCAAGAAAACCAATGTTATCTTAGGCGATAAAATGACTTTATTGTGGGGCGACGAAGTGATCCATGATATGATCGGTGATGTTAAATTTGCGATTTCAGCAAAATCATTTTACCAAATCAATCCAGATCAAACGAAAGTCCTTTATGATAAAGCCCTTGACTATGCAGGGCTAACGGGTGAAGAGACGGTGATAGATGCCTATTGCGGCATAGGAACCATTTCTTTATTCTTAGCTAAAAAAGCGAAAAAAGTAATCGGTGTCGAAGTAGTGGAAGAAGCGATAGAAGACGCACGCCGCAACGCTGAATTGAATGAAATCTCAAATGCCGAATTCATTGTTGGCGATGCAGGCAACGTTATTGCTGAATGGTATCAAAAGGGCAACACTGCTGATGTCATCGTAGTGGATCCTCCACGCAAAGGTTGCGAAGAATCCCTTCTAAATACGATCATCGAGATGAAACCGAATAAAGTCGTATACGTGTCATGCAACCCAGGCACTCTGGCGCGTGATCTTCATATCTTGGAAGAAGGCGGATATAAAGCAATCGATATCCAACCTGTTGATATGTTCCCAATGACGACACATGTTGAAAATGTAGTGTTATTAGAGTTGAAATAATGAGAAAGAGTCCGGTCACTCATGACCGGGCTCCTTTTTTAAGTGGAGGATATGGTTTTTTTTTACATGTATATTCTTGACTCCCTAACTTGGACATATATTAGGATTATCAAAAGGGCGGCAGGTGATTTTATTAATTTTCAAAAAGCGGTGGCTGTAAGTGTTGGAAGCTTTATGATGGGTATTGGAATCAATGGTTTTTTAGTTCCTCATCATTTAATAGATGGCGGAGTTATTGGAATTGCACTCATCCTTCATTATTTCTTTGGTTTTCAAACGGGGCTATCGATGCTGATCCTTAGCATTCCCCTATTTTTATATGCCTGGCATTATGAACGGCCCTTTTTCTACAGCAGCATTCACGGATTATTATTGACATCCCTTTTTATGGATTGGCTAAATCCATTGAAAAAGGTCTTTTCCATTTCGATACTAGCTAGCTCTTTGATTGGCGGTGCCATCATCGGAGTGGCCATAGGGCTTATGCTTCGATATGAGACTAGCAGCGGGGGAACGGATATGTTAGCCAAAATCATTTCCAAATCTACCTCTATAGACATTGCTTTGGCCATTATCCTCATAGATACATTAATCATTTCCGCCGCCGCCTTCACCTTAGGTATAGAAATTTTCCTTTTTTCATGTGTGACGATCTTCACCATTGGGCTAATCACTTCTCTTATGGAAGTGAGGAAATCAATACAGTAATCAGTTTCTTAAGATATGGGCTACGTCATCTATTGCCTTTTGCAGTTTTTCGCTATTTTTGTTATACATCTCTTTAGCTTCGTTTGATTCAGTTCCAAGGGCAAATAATTCTAAGTCTGCTTGGCATTTTTTCAAGGTTGCGAGCATTAAAGGTTTTTCCTGAGGAGATGGCACTTTAATTTTATCATCAAAAAGGTCCACGTTTAATTCTCCATTAGAGTTTGCTTGTCCGAGAAAGACATTCTCGATGGTTACACCTAACTTATCCAGTTCAGTTTTCAGCCAATTTCGGTTTAGGCCAATCGTGGATAGGGGTTCATCTAGAATTTGACCATCCATTATAACAGTCTGAGCCTCCTTGACAGAAGCAACTGTCATTTTTAAATCTTTTGCAGTTAGAGGTTGGTCTTCTTTCTTTAACAGTACGGAAAAATCACCGTTAGCCTCTAATAAGGCAAACTCGACTGTTGATATATCAAAGACATCCTTACTTCGGAGTAACCACAATAATTCATCGGTTGTATACTTTTCCTTTTTTAAATTGTCCTCCATGACTTTTCCATCTTTAATAAAAATTGTTGCTTTCCCTTCGACTAAATCACGAACAATTTTGCTTTTCATAGAAAGTAATCCTGCAATGAAAGGAGCAAATGCAAAAACGAGAATGGAAAGAACACCGTGAACAATATTTCCTTCAACCTTTGTGGCTAACTCTGCGCCAACGTTCCCGATGGTTATGCCAGTGACGTACTCAAAAAAGGAAAGCTGAGATATTTGTTTTTTACCTAACCATTTTGTGATTAAAAAAAGAACAATTAAGAAAAATAGTGACCGTAAAACGATTTCTAACCATTCAGGCATTACTTAGCACCCCCTGCAATTCATAGGTATTTAAAACCCCTTATATTGTGGTTCTTCCCGTTCTAACTCACCCACTCGCTTTTGTACATCCTTCAGTATTTCATTCACCACCAGCATCGTTTCATGCAAGGTGCGTTTAGATTCATCATCTTGAGTCCGGAGTGCTAGGCTGGATAAGCCTGCCTCAACTCCTTTTAGGCTAGAGACACATTGTTTTACATCAGAAGCTATCGTCATGGAGCATCCTCCTTATCCTTTAGGTCTAAAAATAATGGCTCCGATCATACCAAAAATGATGGCAGCTGATATCCCGGCACTGGTTACTTCGAACATGCCAGATACAACACCGATCAAGCCATGCTTTTCCGCTTCGGCTAACGCTCCGTGTACAAGGGAATTTCCAAAACTGGTAATGGGCACCGTCGCTCCTGCACCCGCAAAATCAATGAAAGGTTCATATAATCCAAAACCATCCAAAAGCGCTCCCGTAACAACAAAAGTACATAAAGTATGGGCAGGCGTGAGTTTAAATACATCAAACATTATCTGCCCGATTACACAAATGGAGCCCCCGACTACAAAAGCCCAAAAGTAAATCATAATTGTGGTTCACCGCCATATTCAATTGATACGGCATGGGCAATGCATGGAATCGTCTCACTTTGTTGAAAGGAAAGGGGAGATAGCAAGGCACCGGTAGCCACGACGAGCATTCGTTTTATTTCACCCTTTTTCATGCGATTTAATAAATGACCATACACAACGGTTGCGGAACATCCAGGTCCGCTCGCTCCAGATAGGACCGGTTGATCATTCTTGTATATCATTAAACCGCAATCTTTATATTGCTTTTCCTCAATGGGAGTTCCATGTTTTTTAAACAATTCCAATGAAACTTCATGTCCAATTTTTCCTAAATCCCCGGTCACTATTAAATCATAATAAGATGGGGAGAGGTTCCGTTCTCTTAAATGGGCTTCAATCGTATCCACAGCGGCCGGGGCCATGGCACCTCCCATATTGAAAGGATCAGTCAATCCCATGTCGATGACACGGCCTATCGTAGCTGAAGTGACTCTTGGGCCTTCCCCGGCACTGCTTAATAAAGCCACACCTGCCCCCGTAACGGTCCATTGGGCTGTTGGAGGTTTTTGCCCACCGTATTCAGTTGGGTAGCGAAATTGCTTTTCAACTGCTGTATTATGACTTGATGCTCCTGTCAATAAGTAATCTGCCCCTTTGGTATTGACAAGGTATGCTCCGAGAGCCAGTCCTTCCATAGAGGTTGAGCAAGCTCCAAATAAGCCGAGATAAGGTGTTCCCAATGTTCGACAGGCAAAACTCGTAGGGGTTATTTGATTGATAAGGTCGCCTCCGAGGAAAAATTGGATTTGTTCCTTTTGAAGACCCGCCTTTTCGATTGCTTTTGTACTCGCTTCTTCTATGAGGACTTTGTGAGCCTTTTCATAGGAATCTTGATTTAGCCATAAATCGGAATGAAGTAGATCGAAATCATCAGCAAGCAAACCGTTTGCTTCAAATGGACCACCAACGGTTCCGGTTGAGATGATGACAGGCTTTTGATCAAACACCCATGTGCGATGTCCCGTAAGCATTATAAACCACCCCATTGTATGAGTATTGTTTTTATCATTGCTACGATAAAAGCGGAAAATACACCGAATAAGATAACGGATCCAGCCAATTTGAACATATTGCCGCCGACTCCTAAAACGAAACCTTCCGTCCGGTGTTCAATCGCTGCCGATATAACGGCATTCCCGAATCCCGTAAGCGGCACAGCAGAACCAGCACCGCCAAATTGGGCGATTCTGTCATACACCCCAAATCCGGTGAGAAGCATGGCGACGAAAATTAATGTGCCTGCAGTTGGGTTTCCAGCTGTCTGGTCCGTGAAGTCAAAGTAATGGATATAAAAGTTCGAAATGACCTGTCCGATCAGGCAAATTATACCGCCAGTCATAAATGCTTTTACGCAATTCAGCAGTATTGGCCTTTTGGTTTCCAGTTGGTTTTGAAGTTGCTGATATTCCTGTTGGACAGGTGTCAGTTTTTTCTTTTTATTATTTGACATCTTCGTATCACTTCTTTCATTTGTTACGTTTTTTCATTCAATAAGGCTTTTATCCTTTTGAAATCCCTATTTAAGGAGTCCATTTTAGTATGGTCTTTCTCAAGTTCCTGCTCCAGCTGCTCCAGTTCTATAAACATTTTTTGATCTGTCGAGACCAGGACTTTATAATCAGGAAACATGTCTTCCAGTTCTGTTTGCGATTTTTTTTCAATCTTTTTTAAGCGTAGTCGATCGAAGTTTTCCACTTTAATGGCCACTAGCAGTTCCTTATTGGAATTCACGGCTTTTACATCCGCGACTTCGTCCCGATTCATTAGCTTACTTTTAGCTTGATTGGCCGCCGTTTGGTCAATTGGCTTGTTGGTATGTACTTTGGATATATTCAAGCCCCGCTCCTTATTACTATCTGTTTGACTGGAATTTGCCGAACATCCTGTCATAAGCAAAACGATTAATATGAAAAAAAAAGGAATGAAACAGTTTAGCTTGTATGGCAAGGTATCGTCTCCTTATAGATGGATTAAAGATATAAAAAAGGTTGGTTGCCTCAACCAACCTTTTTATATGATTTCTTATTGCTTATATTGTGGTTCTTCTTGCTCAATCTGATCAATACGGGGAGAAACGCTGTCAACAATCAATTGTGTTTGTTGAGCAGCTTGTTGATAAAGTTGTTTTGCTTGCTCGTTGTCTGTTGAAAGGGCAAAGGTCTCGAAGCTTGCTTGAGCACTTTTTAGCCCGGCTAAAGTCGTCTTAACATCACTGATTACTGTCATGGTGTTACCTCCTTGGTTTTCACTGCCTTTTTAGAGTAAGGAAAAAATGATTAAATATACCTTCCAAATTTCTCAAGGTCTTTTTAATACCTTCTTTTCATTAATCAAACGTTTGATTAATGGAAGGCATCAGGCATATGGGGTACGATAGCGATAGGGTTTTTCTCCACTGAAAATGGAAAGTTTACAGGAGGGGGATGGCATTTGCTCGGAGTTCAATCATTTGGATTAGTGGTGCTGTGCATATGGGGCTTTTCATTGACATGGTTTCATTTTTAAAGTTGTAAATGTTGGGGTGCCTGTAAGATCAACTGTTGAAGAAGAAGAAACATGCCTTACCGGAGTTCATCAAGGTGGATGACTACTTAAGCAGGACGAAGAATTGACAAGGTAAGGTCCATAATTATATTAATGGTAGAATCAAGTAAGAGGTGAATTTTAAATGGGAACATGTAATCTTAACCATTCGCAGCAAGATGTCAGGCAGAAATTTGAGAGTCAAAAGGCATTTTTACCAACCGCATTGAGTCAAGCAATAGATTGTTATCTGGAAAAAGGGAATTCACAGGAAACATTGAATGAACTTTTTCATCTATTGAAGAAGTATGACTTGTCTACTCAGGAGGAAAAGGAATCAAGAAACGAAAAATTGAAACAGGTCATGTTGTAATCGAGAAAGAACGGGAGAGCAAGTATGGCTCACGTTCTTTTTTTGTTTTTTCATTATGGAATAAATTTTTTAACTTTAGGAGGACTTACATTATTTAAGGGATTTTTGTGATACTATCGCATGAACTATTGTTGGGGGGCCCTGCTTAGATAACATTGAAGGATTTGAGGGTAGGAAAGCAGCCGCAGGGATGTGGCTGACTCCTATTTTTTTTATTGGGAGCATCAATTTAAAGAAGAGAGCAGGGCTCAGCCATTTAATATGGCGGTCATCAATTGAAGATTCTTGGAAACAAGGCTCGTCGTTGACAGCTTACAGATAGTCCACATTTAAATGGGTTCTTGACAACGCTGGAGGTCGGCCAAAAAGAGGCTGAAAAGGGCTTATCAGGCGGTATGAAACGGAAACCTAATATCGCGTTAGGTACGTACCCCTGATATCCTTTTGATGGACGAACCAACCGAGGGCATCGATCTTCAATCTAAACTCGAAATTAATCAATATGTAAAAATACTGGCAAGGCAAGGAAAAACAATTGTGTATATTTCACATGATATGAGTGAAATCGTAAAGCTCTATGACCGATGGTGTTCTTCAAAATTGTGTGTTTAAATTCAGAGACACTTAAGGGAACAGCCGAAAGTTTTTCGGGAAAAATGGATATTATAACATATGTATGTAGAAATTGGCATAGGGACTGCTAAGGGTGACCGAGGATGGTTTTAAGGATTGATTAATCAGTTAAAGTACTCCAGACAAGGGTTTGGTGGTCCTTTAAAATTTAATCAATCGTTTGATTAAATTCATTTATTGGAATTACTGATTATCAAACCCTTCCGATAAAAGATACAAAAAGCAGGGCCCATAATGAGCTCCTGCTTTTTGTATTAAAAGCCATCCTCTGTTGCGGTGAAGGGGATGTTTAGGTTTCTTTCGACGGCACGAAGTCTTTGATTTAGTCGGTTCAGCCTATTCGAATGGCGTTGATCAGTTTGACTTAGCCTGGTTATTTCCTGGTTAACACGGTTCACTTCTCGATTTATCCGTGTGATTTCTTGGTTCTGCCGAGTGAGTTCCCTCGTTTGACGCTCATTTTGACGCTCAAGTTCCCGGACTCTTCTTTCAAGTTGTTGAGGCTCCCTTTCAAAATCGAACTGTTCGGGCACGTGGCTATATGAATTTTCTTGAATCTGCTGAAGGTTCCAATCTTGCTGTGGTGCATATTCAAATCTTTCTGGCTGTTGGAAATAGGGGTTAAAATTAGACTGATAGTACTGTTGATTTCCATTTTGTTGTGGATAAGGATAAAATCCGTATGAATTCATAGTCAACTCTCCTTTTTAAAATCAGGATGGATACGTAATAACTTATGTAAGTTCCGGTGAAGTGTCTAGGCGTTTGCCCATAATATGGGGAAGAAGAGATAATTTTACCGAAAAAATTTCAATAAATTTGCAGAAACCATGCTGTTCCTATATCGTTTAGTATAGGAGAAAATCTTTCATCCATCTTGAAACCAATCTTAAAGATAATCCGTATATATAGAAAAGAGTGTAAGTCAGGAGTGTAAAGATAATGAATCGATTTCTTGCTGGTTTTGTTCCGATATTGATTGCATTTCCAATGGTTTTGCCGTTTTGGATGATTAGCTATTTTGGATTGAATCAACCGTTTGTCCTATCTGTTGTCATATCCTTAGCAGGAGGGGCGCTTTCCTATTGGTTAAGTTCCGTTTATTTTTCATCAAGATTCCTGAAAAAGCATGAATTGACGAGAAAAGAATACCAATATATAAAGAAAAATTTAATTGAAGCAAAACCGAAAATATGGCGGGTGCAAAAGGCACTAATCTCGGTCAGGCATATCTCTTCTTTTAAACAGAGGAAGGATATGATTAAAATGATCAGGAAAATATATAGTCTCACGAAAAAAGAACCGAAGCGCTTTTACCAGGCGGAGCAATTTTATTACTCGCATCTGGATTCAGCTACGGAGCTCGCCGAGAAATATGTTTTTTTATCACAGCAGCCAAAAAAGAATAAGGAACTTGAACTTTCCTTAACAGAAACTCGTAAAACCTTAAAAGAACTCACTAAAACGATAGAAAAGGATTTATATAAAGTGATTGCCGATGATATCGATAACCTTAACTTCGAATTGGACGTTGCTAAACAATCCATTAAAACTAGAAAAGATTCACAAGTAATTGATGAAAGCAGGAGGTTAAAATGAATAACAATGATCCAAACCTGTTGAATAAAACGAATAACGCCAGTTTGATCGATGATCTTTTAGCCAATCCATTCGATGGGGTGCAGGAACTTGAGAAAGTATCTTCCCAGGAAGCGAAACCGGTTAAACTGATTGATGTCATTCCTGAAGAGAACAGGGCAAAGGCTTATCAGCTCGCCGAACAAATCGACCCAACGAATCATCAAGCGATGATATCCTATGGTACACCCGCCCAATCAAAGCTCTTGACCTTTTCAAACTCGATGCTTGAGCATGTCCAGAAAAAAGATGTAGGTGAAGTGGGCAACATTATCAGTGATTTAATGAAGAAGTTAAACGAGCTGAGCCCGGATGAGCTTAAACCGGATAAGCCCTCATTTTTTGCACGCATGTTCGGGAAGCTCTCGGGATCTGTACAGGAGGTGCTCTCCAAGTATCAAAAAACAGGGGCCCAAATTGATCGAATCAGTGTAAAACTCGACCGGAGCAAGAATATCCTGTTATCGGATATTGTAATCCTTGAAAAGCTATATGAAACGAATAAAGAATATTTCCAGGCTTTGAATGTTTATATTGCAGCAGGGGAAATTAAACTCGAAGAAATCCATGAGAAAACGATTCCGGAACTAAGGAAGTCCGCTGAATTAAGCAATGATCAAATGAAATTTCAAGAAGTCAATGATATGCGGCAATTTGCTGAACGGTTGGATAAAAGGCTTCATGATTTGAAATTGAGTCGTGAAATCACGATTCAAAGCGCACCGCAAATCAGGCTGATCCAAAACACGAATCAGGCACTAGTCGAGAAAATACAATCTTCGATCATGACGGCCATTCCACTTTGGAAAAATCAGGTTGCGATTGCATTGACCTTAATCAGGCAGAGGCATGCTGTAGAAGCGCAAAAGCAGGTTTCCAAGACTACAAATGACTTGTTATTGAAGAATTCTGAAATGCTGAAAACGAATACCATTGAAACTGCTAAGGAAAATGAGCGGGGACTTGTCGATATCGAAACATTAAAGAATACGCAAGCTAACTTGATTTCCACGCTTGAGGAGACCATGCGGATTCAAGAAGAAGGCAGGCATAAACGCCGACAAGCCGAACAGGAATTGGCGTCAATGGAAAATGAACTGAAACAGAAACTATTAGAAATAAAGGGATAAGGGGAGATAAAATGGAAACTATTGAAGCTATAAAAACGAGAAGAAGCATTGGAATCGTCAAGCAAGATCCGGTACCTAAAGAAATGATCGAGCAAATCATAGAAGCTGGAACATATGCACCTAATCATCACCGAACGGAGCCCTGGCGTTTTTTTGTATTGACAGGAGAAGGAAGAAATGAACTTGGGCAGGTATTCGAAGAAATAACAAGAATTGAAAATGCTGATGATACCCCTGAAAATTTAATCAGTAAGCTTGAAAGGCAAAAAAAGAATCCCTTAAGGGCTCCTGTCATTATCGCAGTGGGCATAGAGCCTAGTGATAAGAAAAATGTCCTCGTTTCCGAGGAATATGCGGCAGTGAACAGTGCCATCCAAAACATGCTTCTTGCTGCACATTCCCTAGGTCTGGGAGCAGTATGGAGAACGGGGAAAATAACTTATCATGAAAAGGTCCGGGAATATTTCAAGCTATCCTCAAAGGGGGAAATACTGGCTTTCATATACTTGGGTTATCCTGACATGGAGCCGAAACCTGCTAAGAAAACACCGATTAATGAATTGACCACTTGGATCGGATGAAAGATTAAGGATTAGGGGCAGCTGCAGCAGTGCAAAATCACTGCTGCAGCTGTTTTTTGTGCGCCCGGCATGGGTGCAATCTATAGGGTGAAAGTCCCGAACCATGAAGGCAGTAGTAGTGGTTAGCTTA
>NZ_JAOPHO010000035.1:0-46009 GCF_033141925.1 Peribacillus sp. CSMR9 | reverse complement strand
CGATCGGAGTATCCATCCTCTCCATCATCCTTGCTTTATTTGCCCAAAACATGAATGTTGCTTTCCTTGTGTCACTTGCCTTTGCCGTCGCTGCTAGTGCCAATCTGCCAATCATTATCTTCACGGTATTCTGGAAACGTTTTAACACAGCTGGGGCTGTCACGGGTATGATAGTGGGGCTGGTCAGTTCTTTATTACTTGTTTTCCTAAGTCCCAATGTCTGGTCGCCGGTAGAGGGAGCCGCAATATTCGTAGGGGAGCCATTATTCCCACTTGCCAATCCAGGCATAGTCTCCATCCCAATTGGTTTTATCGCAGCCATCGTCGGAACCCTGCTGTCAAGCAAGAAAGCTGATGCCAAAAAATTCGACGAAATATTGGTTACAGCTAACACTGGAATGAAAGACCCTTTATAAGCTGGCTTCATTATTAAATATTAAAAAGAGAAAGGAGATCAAGGTATTCACCTGTTCTCCTTTCTCTTTTATTTAGGTTGAAAATCTTCAAAATCAGTAAGGAAAATAAAAGTGGATTCCTTTACAATTCATCTAACTTCTCAATCTTATCTTCCTTCTATTGTATTTCGTTACTAGCTGGTTCATGACTTCTGCAAAGATCAGCCCCATTGCTATCGCACCAGCCAGCATGAAAGCCTTGGCGGCCAATTGAACGGCGACATTAAAATCATTTACGACAAAATGCTTCATCGCATCATATGACAAGCCTCCTGGCACGAGGGGGATGATTCCCGATACATTAAAAATCGTGATCGGCGTTTTATACCTTTTAGCAAAATACTGGCTGATAACCGCAACGATAAATGCAGCCGCTAATGTTGCCATAATGCTGTTTATCTCATTTTTAACCAAAAAGAAGTATAAGACCCACCCTAACATCCCTACGCAACCACATTGAAACAATGAATTTTTCGGTACATTGAAGATCACTCCAAAGGCGGCTGAGGCAATGAAACTTGTAATAAGCTGTGCAAACATCATTCTTCCCCCTCTAAAATCATAAGAAAACAAACGCAGCCGATATTCCTGCCCCAATGGCTAAAGCAGTCAAACCTGCATCCGCACCCTTGGATAGACCCGAAACTAAATGCCCTGCAATTAAATCCCTGGCTGCATTAGTAATTAACAGCCCTGGCACAAGCGGCATCACCGCTCCAATGATTATCGTGTCCAAATGACTTCCAACCCCAATATGGACAAAGAACATAGCCACTAAACCTACAACTAAAGAAGCTATAAATTCAGCAAAAAAACGAACTTCCAGTAACCAGTGCAAATAAAGCAGGCAAGAGAATCCCATTCCTCCAGCTATACAGGACCAGATGAAATCATTCCACTGTCCTTGGAACATGATTAAAAAACAGCCGCTCGCTATAAATGCAGCAAAAACCTGACCCCACATGGGATACCCCATCCCGGCCTTTTCGATTTCCTTTAACCGTAAATAGGCTTCCTTTGGTGACATTTCCTTGCTGGAAATGCTTCGGGATATACTGTTAACAAGCGTTACCTTATGTAAATCTGTAGATCGTTGGGAAACTCGAATTAATTTGGAGGCTGGGTGCATTCCATCCAGCGAAAAAATAATTCCTGTGGGGGTTGAAAAACTGTGGGAGTCACCGCATCCATACGCTGCAGCAATTCTAACCATCGTATCTTCCACCCTTGATGTTTCCGCTCCGTTCTGAAGCATGATTTTTCCCGCTAGTAAACATACATCTATAATTTCATTGTACGGTAACTGATCTTCCATTTTATCCTCTCCATCACTTTCTGCGTAATAACAGATAAACGATCTTACCAGTTTAAATCCACCTCATAATAGCCCAATTCCTCTGAAAAGGATATAAAAATATTACCTATTTAATTTATCAACACCATCTAATTGCGGTACATACAACCTTAGTACCATTATTCCCTTTATTTCTTGCTGAAACCGCTTGGTTAATAGAAAAATACAATAGTAAGTGAAGTATTTATAATGAAAAATGAATGCAGACACGAGGCCTGCATCCCTTTATAATATACTGTCATCATCCAATATATCCTGTACCTTTACACTCCTTTTTGTATAAAGCCATCTACGGTTTCATTAAACAAGTCGCTTTCTTCAATGAATGGACAATGGCAACTATCTTCAAAGATTACTAGTGCGGAATTCGGAATGTTTTTATGCAAATGTTCCCCTGCAGCTACCGGGATGACTTTTTCAAGCCTTCCAAAACAGAGAAGTGTGGGAACATTGATTTTTGGCAAGAATTCACGATAGTCGACAATCGATTGATCAAATAGAATGGCACTGGCAATGGATTCTGGCATTTTGGTCACTTCCCCGAGCATCCAGCTTGCATCCGCTACAGATAATTCATTTTTAAACATGGAGGCAAGGAAGCTTTGTAAAAATGGGGAACGGTTCGTTTGAATTTCAGTCATGAAGGCAATCAACGTGTCCATATCAAATGCGCCAATATTAAAGTCGGGCCACTTAAAATCAGAGGCCAATTCATCGACAATCACAGTTGAATGAATATTTCCCTCACCGAATTGCTTGAGATAATCCCAGACGACAAAAGCCCCCATGGACCAGCCTACGAGTATGACATCCTGTAATCCCAGTTTACCAATGAACGCATGAAGATCTTTTGCATAAGCGGAGACTGTATTCCCGTAATGAACATGATTTGACTGGCCATGGCTTCTTAAATCAAGTAAAATCGTTCTATACTTTTCTGAAAAGTACGGAACTTGCCTTCTAAAGAACCGGCTGCTCATCCACACACCATGGATAAAAATAATTGGTCTCCCCTGGCCCTTTTCTTCATAAAACAACCGAACGCCTTCTTCCACCTCAATAAATGCCATTCCATCCCTCCTTCACGATATTTTCAAATCCATTCCCTATTATTTATTGCGTTTCATCTTTTAACATTCCTTCCTATAAAAATATATTGTCAAACATCATCTTAGAGTTGATAATGAAGTATATTTTTATTGTATCTTCATCCTGAAAGGACGGAATTTTTATGAAGAGTTTTATCAAAAACTATCGATCCTCCTTAATACTACTCACTGCCATTATTATCGGTGGGATAGCGGGCGTCGTTTTCGGTGAGAAAACCTCGGTCATACAGCCGCTAGGGGACTTATTTCTAAATCTTATGTTCACAATCATCGTGCCATTGGTATTTTTCAGCATTGCTTCAGCGATTGCCAATATGAGCGGAATGAAGCGTCTCGGGAAAATCATGGGCAGTATCGTTGTCGTCTTCCTGACAACTGCCGCTTTAGCTGCCGTCATTGGGTTTATTGGGACAACCATCATCAATCCCTTGGAAGGCACAGATACGACAGCCATTAAAGAACTGATGGAAAACAGTTCCTCTGAAGAGCACATCGAGAAAGTTTCTTTCTTCAGTCAACTGGTCAACACAGTAACCGTATCTGATTTCCCAGAACTGTTATCCAGAAGCAATATGCTTCAGCTTATCGTTTTCTCAGTATTAATCGGACTTTCCACTGCATTGGTCGGTGAGAAGGCAAGACCGATTACTGAGTTTTTGACAGCGGGTACAGCTGTCATGATGAAAGTCGTTAAAATCGTCATGTACTATGCTCCAATTGGACTTGGTGCTTATTTTGCTGCGATTATCGGGCAGCTTGGGCCGCAGATTTTAGAAGGCTATGCTCGCACTTTCATTCTTTATCTAGTTTTAGCTTTGATTTATTATTTTGGCTTCTTCACTTTGTATGCCTTTATCGCAGGTGGGAAAGATGGAGTTAACCTATTTTGGAAAAATGCCCTGGCACCTTCCATTACAGCCATCGCAACTTGTTCCAGTGCCGCGTCCATTCCAGTCAATCTGGAATCGGTCAAGAAAATGGGCGTGCCAAAGGATATAGCGGAGACTGTCATCCCACTCGGAGCCAACACTCATAAAGATGGTTCTGTATTCGGAGGGGTATTGAAAATCGTTTTCCTATTCAGCTTATTTGGAAAGGATATGACAAGCATTTCAAGCATTTTAAGTATACTTGCTGTTGCCTTTTTGGTTGGAGCCGTTATGGGCGCCATTCCTGGGGGCGGCATGATTGGGGAAATGCTGATTCTTAGTGTATTCGGCTTTCCTGTTGAAGTTCTGCCGATCATTGCGGTTATATCCACGATTATCGATGCTCCTGCTACACTGCTTAACTCAACAGGAAACACGGTTTGTGCCATGCTTGTCACGCGGCTTGTTGAAGGAAAAAACTGGTTAAAACGAGCATTCATTAAAGAAAATTCGGCGGTATGATTCTAAGATATAAGAACTGACTCCTGGTTAACCAGGAGTCAGTTTTTTCATTTTCACGAATTTCCTTCAAACCTTTTTTAATTGACAAGGGGTTCCTTACCCTCACATAGAATTAAAGATTGAAGGAGGGAATTAAATGTTAATGAAATGCTTACCTGCTGCCATCCTTTTCACGGGACTATTATATATTTATTTGATACCGGAAGAGCCTTTATCCATAAAAATCATCTTCAAGATCGTTCCCATGTTATTGATTTTACTCTATGCCGGCGCAACAGGACGAAGGCAGGATCGATACAAATCCTTAATACTTCTTGGTTTATTCTGTTGCATGCTTGGAGATGGATTGTTAATCTGGTTCGTCATCGGGCTTTCCGCCTTCTTGATCGGCCACCTTTTCTATATTTCCGCTTTCTTTAAACTATGGACCTTTTCATGGCTTCGATTCGCGACGATTTTCCCAATTTGTGTTTACTCCACTTGGATTGGTCGTGAAATTGTACTTTCTTTAATTGAAAAAGGTGAAAATAGCCTCATCATCCCTGTAATCTGTTATGTAACGGTCATCTCCCTCATGGGCTGGGCGGCATTTATGACCGGAAATGCCGCGGCAATCATCGGCGGGGTCCTGTTCGTGATCTCGGACTCCATTTTATCTTGGAACAAATTTATCGATGATGTTGCCTTTTCTGGTCCGTTGATCATGCTCACCTACTATGCAGCTCAGTTTTTCATGGCTTACAGCATTCGTATGAAGCCTTCTTTCCATTTATCGAAAGGGTTGAAAAGTGAAGGGTCTATCCAGTGAATCCGAATATCCGTTCGTTCCACATGAAACATTCTCATGAAAAAAGGCATTCACAGCTCTAATGGAACTGTGGACGCCTTTCCTTATCCTTTAATTTTTTTAATGAAGACTACTTTTAAATAATTTCCTTCCTTATATTCCGTACTTGTTTTAAAATCAGCCGGCAATGAGAATTCTTCCATGAGCTCATATTTCCCATTCATCTCCCTGAAGGCAACATCAATGAAGCTCTTGAATTTCTTCATGTCAAACGTACTGCAATTAGTTGATGCGATAATGATGCCATTGTCTTCCGTAATGGAAATGGTATCCTTCAATAGATTCGTATAGTCTTTTCCGGCGCTGAAAGTAAACTTCTTTGACTTGGCAAAGCTGGGTGGATCGAGGATGACCATTTCAAATTTCAAAGCCTTCTTCACTGCATATTTAAAATACTTAAATACGTCCATCACCACGATATTTTGAGCTTCAGGATCTATTCCATTCACACTGAACTGCTCGATCGTCTTTGGTAAACTGCGATTCGCCAGGTCGACACTAGTTGTTTTAACGGCACCGCCTAAAGCGGCAAACACGGAAAATGCCCCAGTGTAGGAGAACATATTCAACACCGTTTTCCCTTTTGCGTATTCATCCCGGATTTTTCTTCTGACATCGCGTTGATCAAGGAAGACACCGACCATTGCCCCATCATTCAGATAGACAGCGAAATGAACTCCATTCTCCTTTACAAGAAGCGGAAATGCCGGCTGTTCACCCATGACAAAATCGTCTTCTTCTACATATTGCCCCTTCGTATCAAATCGTTTCTTCTGATAAAGCGACTTTACCTCGACCGTATTCTGCAGTGCCTTAATGATATAGTCTTTAAATGAATAAATCCCTTTGCTGTACCAGCTAATGACATAGTGACCATCATAATGATCGATGATTAAACCGCCAATTCCATCACCTTCCCCATTAAACAAGCGGAACGCTGTAGTCTCCGTATCTTCAAAAAAAGACTTTCGGAATTCATATGCCGCTCGGATTTTGCCATTAAAAAAGGTTTGATCAATTTTTTCATTTTCTCTTCGGGTCAATACCCAGCCATAGCCTTTGTTTTGTTTACCATAATAACCTTTTGCTAGAAAACGGTTATTCTCATCCACCAAACGCACTAAAGATCCCTCTTCCTGAAGGTCATTATGGTTGGCTATCGACTCTTTAACAATCAAGGGAAAGCCCTTGCCGATTTTACTTACGAATTTAGCTTTCACTTTTATATCTATTTCTTTTCCCATATATATCATCCTATCTTTGCAATTGCTTTCTTCCCCATTTTACCCTAATCCCTTTATAAATAAAAACGAGCCTGGTTCCGTCACAAGGCTCGTTTCTCCAAAATCTTTGATTATGATACTTCTAAATGAAGATCTCCCGGTTTTACTTTACCCATCATCTTCAATACTCGATGTAAGGCAAGGGTGATCACAGCTGGCAAGACCATGCCCACTGCCACATAAACCAGGAACGTGTACAACCCTTGACCCGTAATGATAGCAATCGGGGCAATCAATGAACTTAAGCCCATCCCCCCAAGCTCATACGGTACTTGGAAATCGAATGCCAACGTAGCGATAGGAGCACAAATGATTGCCGCTACAAATGGCGGGATGACATATAATGGTTTTTTGATTAAGTTAGGAAATTGAACTTTCGGCGTAACCACCATCTGTGCAAGGAATCCACCCATATCATTATCTTTATAAGACATGACAGTGAATCCAACAAATTGAACGGTACATCCGATTAAAGCAGCCGCGCTTGAAACAGGATCTAACTGTAGGGCAATAGCAAGAGCAGCGGAAGAAGCCGGTGTCATCAATAAAATGCTCCATACCAATGCAATGACCATGGAACCAATTAATGGAGAACCTTCAACCTGAGCTGTAATTTGACTGCTTAACCATGTCAGGAACGGTGTCGTAACAAGTGCTAGACCATATCCAGAAACCCCACCGACAAGAACAGCAGCCAATGGGATGGCCATGATATCCAACTTTGTTTTGCCTATTAGGCGCTTACCTACATAAGTTGCAATTAAGGCTGCCAGAACGGCACTTAGTGGCTGACCCGTAACAATCGTGAAGGCACCCTCAGCAGTTCTGTTGATGGCAGCACCGCCAACTGCACTTGAGGCCATGGCGCTAAAGATAATTAATGAATTACCTCCAAGCTGATAGGCGATACCCGCTCCTAAAGCTGGGGCTAGCAAGACCTTTGCGGCACCTCCTATTGCCAGGAGGACCTCCCAATCTAAATATCCCCCTATCGATTCAAACAATAACCCGATTCCTAATGTTACCAAAACTGCGTTGGCTATCCCTGTTGAAGCCTTGTACATTCGATCGCTGATGTATTCTTTCCTGCTCACTTTATCTCCACTCCTTATAAATTATCAGAATATTCAAATTAAAAAAATAAAAAAATCCCTATTATTTGGAAGGGTACACCAGTTGTTTTTACTTTAGTGCCTTGTTACTAAGTTCACAAGCAAGGCTCAAACAATTCCACAAAATCAACCCCACTAACATAATAAGAGAATAATAATATGAAGTAATTCGTATTATTAAATACTCATCTATTTCGCCGCTCCCTATAATGTCTGTTCGTATAATAACATGAATTTTCTGATAATGTAAGAAGTATTTTTATTCTAATAAAATAAAAACGCTTACAAAAAGGGGTATATATCACATTTACATACAGTTGGGTCCAATATTGTATTATTTTAATATAAATTAATCCTTTTATTACTAAAACACTCTAAAATTCTGGTTTTAAGCCGGAATAGCTTATACATTATTCCAATATAGGTTTTTAGCATTTACAACTACAAATTATTCCTCTTTTTATAAAAAAAAGAGAATCCATTTAAATTGGATTCGCCTCTATACTATGGTATAAATGTGATCTTTCATAAAGAATCCCCTCACACCTAGCTTTTTAACTTCTCTTCTATTGAAAACCTTCCAAAGTTGCAAAAGTGTCTCTCAGGAATCGATAAAATAGTTTCTCCGTTGGCATTAACTCCCTTTCAGTTGGAATAATAACACCTACAGCCCTAGTTACGGATGGTTCATCCAACGGCAGTCTAACTGTAAAACGAGGCAAGCTGTCAATCAGAGAGATTTCTGGTATTAAGGTTACGCCAAGTCCTGCTGCCACTAGACCTTTAATAGCATCAGTATCTTTTCCTTCAAATGCAACTTCTGGCTCGAAACCGTGCAGTTTACATGCCTTCATAACAATATCACGTAAAACATACCCCTTAGGATATACGATGAACGGATTTCCTTGAAGTTCATTTAAGTTTAATGACTTCTTCAAGGCCAAAGGATGACTTTCTGACAAAAGAGCGACTAAGTTCTCAATAAATAGAGTTTCTCCGTGAATTTTCTTTTCGTTCGCCGGTAGAGGTCCAATTAAGGCCATGTTAATATTTCCTTTTATAACAGAATCGATCAGGTAGCGATATGAGCCTTGTTTCAAAGTGAACTTCGCTTGCGGGTAAATCTCTCTGAAATCAGAAATAACCTTTGGCAATATATAAGAAGCTAAACTACTTGGAAAGCCAATACGAATTGTCCCTTTTTCCGGATTTAAGCTCTCAGCAAGCTCACGCTTTGAACGATCAATTATATCCATAGCTTGTTCCATATTCGCTAAAAATGTATGTCTATAGGTGTCAGCTTAATCTTCCGGCCTTCGCGGATAAATAAAGGCACACCTAATTCCTCTTCTAAATTATAAATTTGACGACTTACTGCAGACTGGGCAACATGCAAAGCCACTGCTGCTTCCGTCATATGTTCACGCTTTACGACTTCAATGAAATATTCGATTTGTCTTAATTCCAATGTAAGCTCCTTCTTTCATATCAAAACGGCATGTTATTTATCTAATATTCAGATTGTTTCTTTCAAATTTGAATTATATCATTAAAGTATCACATAAAAACCTATATATATATTCAAATATATTCTCATGTTACCAAAAAAGGGGAGAAAAGGTAATGACAACGTCACATGAAGTTGAGCAAGAGGAAATACAGGTCGCCAAAGAGTTTGTTAGTCAAGTATACGCACAGGTAAAGGAGCGTAATCCTCACGAGAATGAATTCCATCAAGCCGTAAAAGAAATATTCCTTTCATTAGTGCCAGTATTTTCAAAACACCCTATTTATATGAAAAGTGGGATTTTAGAAAGACTTGTTGAGCCAGAAAGAATGATTACCTTTCGTGTCTCTTGGGTTGATGACTTAGGAAATGTACAAGTCAACCGTGGTTTCCGCGTGCAATTCAACAGTGCCATTGGGCCATTTAAAGGCGGTCTACGTTTTCACCCGACAGTAAACTCCAGTATTATCAAGTTCCTCGGTTTCGAGCAAATCTTTAAAAATTCTCTTACAGGACAGCCAATTGGCGGTGGAAAAGGCGGATCTGACTTCGATCCAAAAGGAAAATCAGACGCTGAAATCATGCGTTTTTGCCAAAGCTTCATGTCAGAACTGGCTCGCTATATCGGTCCGGATACAGACGTACCGGCAGGGGATATCGGAGTAGGAGCTAGAGAAATCGGTTATCTATTCGGTCAGTATAAAAAGATTCAAGGCAGCTACCATGCAGGTATTTTAACTGGTAAAGGCATAAGTTACGGCGGAAGCTTAGCCCGTACAGAAGCGACTGGATACGGAACAGTTTACTTTGTCGAAGAAATGCTAAAAGACAAAGGTTTACAATTCAATGGCAGCACAGTTGTTATTTCCGGATCAGGCAATGTATCCATTTATGCCATTGAAAAAGCTACACAGCTGGGTGCTAAAGTTGTTGCATGTAGCGACTCTAATGGTTATATATATGACAAAAATGGTCTGAACCTAGATACAGTTAAACGTTTAAAAGAAATAGAAAGAAAGCGTTTGAGCGAGTATGTCGATGCTCATCCGGAAGCTGAGTACAATGAAGGAAGCTATGGAATTTGGTCTGTACCATGCGATATCGCCCTTCCTTGTGCAACACAAAATGAAATTGATGAAGAAGCAGCAAAATTGCTTGTAAAAAACAACGTGAAAGCAATCGGCGAAGGTGCTAACATGCCATCGACTCTTGAGGCTATTGACGTATTCCTTAATAATGGTATCCTATTCGGACCAGCCAAAGCCGCCAACGCAGGTGGTGTTGCCGTTTCTGCACTTGAAATGGCCCAAAACAGTGCTAGAATGCCTTGGACATTTGAAGAAGTCGATACGAAACTACACGGTATCATGAAAAATATTTATAAAAACAGTGTAGAAGCAGCAGAAGCATATGGTGAACCTGGCAACTTAGTTGTCGGAGCCAATATTGCGGGATTCCTTAAAGTAGCAGATGCTATGCTGACTCAAGGCATACTCTAATAATAAGTTAAAAATAGGAGGCGGTCCCAACATGGGCCGTCTTATTTTTGGTAAAAGAGTGATTACATCTTTTTACAGGTATCCTTATAGGAGTGAATGTTAAATTATGTAGCATGATTTCATGGGCTAGATTGATATTCTGCTTATTCAACTGGTTAATATGATTTTTACATTGTTAGCCCACCACATTGGCATAAACTAATTTAATGCCAATAAATGAACCATTGATCTACAAAAAGAGGAGTGTCGGAAAAATTCCGACACTCTCACTGATTGCAAAACTATTATTCTTTAGTAACTAACTTCAATGGAACAGATATTTTTTCGTCTACCTTTTCACCTTTTAAGATCTTTTCAGCCGCATTAACCGCTTCTTCACCGATAAGTGCCGGTTGTTGGGCGATTGTAGCTTTTAGTTCACCGTTTTCAACTTCTTTCAATGCATCATCATTTCCGTCAAAACCAACCACAATGATGTCTTTTCCTGCCGCCTTGATTGCTTCAATTGCTCCTAGTGCCATTTCATCATTATGGGCGAATACCGCTTGGATGTCTTTATTGCCTTGCAGAATATTTTCCATTACGTTAAGCCCTTTTGTCCGGTCGAATTCCGCCGTTTGGCTTGTCAGGACATCTAACTGCTTGTCCGCAATATTGTGGAAACCTTTCCCGCGTTCACGAGTTGCAGATGCTCCGGATACCCCTTCAAGTTCCACTACTTTCGCTTTTTCGCCAAGCTCTTTAACTAGATATTCTGCAGCCATTTCCCCGCCAGCCACATTATCGGAAGCGATGAACGTTTCAATGTCGCCTTCGTCTGAAGAGCGGTCAATCGTGATAACGGGAATGCCCTCATCATTAGCATCTTTAACGGCTGAAGATATTGCCGCAGAGTCAGTAGGATTCACAAGAAGGACATCAACCTTTTGAAGGATTAAATCTTCAATTCCGCTGATTTGTTTTGCCGTATCATCCTGGGCGTCAACAACTGTGACTTTCATGCCCTTTTCTTTTGCTTCTTTTTCAATGCCATCTTTTAAGGAAACGAAGAATGGGTTGTTTAAAGTTGAGATGCTGACTCCGACTTTCACATCTTTCATGGAGTCTTTCTTTTCTTTTTTATCATCTGTTAAACCAGAGTCCATTGAACAGGCAGCCAAGACCATTAAAGAAAGAACCATGATGATCGATACTATTTTTTTCATTGATTACACCTCTTCTTATGATTTTTTACGGTCAAGTAAGACCGCGATTAATATAACTGCACCTTTTACCACTTGCTGGTAGAAAGAGGATACACCAAGTAAATTCATGCCGTTATTCAAGGTACCGATGATCAGGACACCCACCAGCGTACCGAACAACCGCCCTTTACCGCCTGAAAGGCTCGTTCCGCCTAGCACCACGGCTGCAATGGCATCCATTTCATAGGATTGGCCTGCAGTCGGCTGTGCCGAATTCAGACGGGATGTTAAAATGGCACCAGCGATTGCCGCCATCGTACCGGCCAGCCCATAAATGGCCACCTTGACTCGGTCGACTTTGATCCCCGAAATACGGGAAGCCCTTTCATTTCCGCCAATGGCATATGTTTTACGTCCAAATGATGTTTTATGAAGCAGGAACCAAAGGATGAAGAAAGCGATAACCATCACCACTGCCGGTACCGGCAGTCCGAGGAAGTATCCTCTCCCAAGCATCTGGAACATTTCAGAATCGCCGATTCCAGTAATCGGCTTTCCATCCGTATACACAAGCGTTAATCCCCGGAAAATCGTCATGGTGGCCAGTGTCACGATGAAAGGGGCCATTTTTCCCTTTGAAACGAGAATCCCATTGATTACCCCCATTATTGCACCTAGGAGAATCCCTACTAATATAGCTAAAATCGGATCTAATCCCGAGACCATCATACCAGCCATAAGTGCGCTGGATAGAGCTAAAATGGAACCGACGGACAAGTCGATGCCACCTGTCAATATGATAAAGGTCATCCCAAACGCAATAAGTGCATTGATGGAGGTTTGACGCAATAAATTCAAAATATTATTCGGTTCCATGAATGATGGATTTAAAACGGTTATTACGATAAATAATAGAATCAAGGCGAGTAACGGACCAAATTTCTGCCAAATCCCGCTTTTCCCTGTAGCCTCAATTTTCATCCTAGTTCCCTCCTGTCGCCAATGCCATAATTTTTTCTTGCGTCGCTTCCTGATTTATCAATTCCCCAGAAATTTTACCTTCGTGAACCACAAGGATTCTATCACTCATTCCAACAATTTCCGGAAGTTCGGACGAAACCATGATGATGGCGATGCCTCGCTCCGTCAATTCATTCATCAATTCATAAATCTCACGTTTTGCACCAACATCTATGCCTCGGGTCGGCTCATCCATAATTAAAACTTTAGGGGACGTGCCGATCCATTTGGCTATTACCACTTTTTGTTGATTCCCTCCGGATAGATTGCCGATGACCGTTTCCGCAGAAGATGTCTTCACGTGAAGTCGCTTAATCATCATTTCGGCAAAGTTTTTCTCATCTTCCTTTTTTACGAGTCCGTTAGGAGCAAAACTCTTCAGATTCGGCAATCCGATATTTTCCCTTACTGAGAAGTCCAGGATCAACCCCTCTTCTTTACGATTTTCCGTAATGAAAGCCAGGCCGTGCCGAACTGCATCCGTTGGTTTTCGTATGGAAACTTTCTTGCCTTCAATGGTAATTTCACCGCCGTCTATTTGGTCGACACCAAAAAGGGCGCGCATTATTTCTGTTCTGCCTGCTCCCATTAATCCGGCTACACCCACAATCTCGCCTTGCCGAACTGCGAAATGGATATCTTCAAAAAGCCCCTTTTTAGTTAATCCTTTTACATCGAGGACTACGTCTCCAGGATTCGCTTCACGATGAGGAAAACGGTCCTCCAGCTCCCGTCCGACCATTTTTTTAACGACTTCATCGAAATTGGTATCTGCAATTTTTTTCGTATCGACAGTTTTTCCGTCACGCATAACGGTGATCCTGTCACAAATGGCAAATATTTCTTCCATCCGGTGAGAGATATAAACAAGTGATACACCCTTATTGGTTAGTCCCTTCATCACTTCAAAGAGTTTCTCTATTTCTCTATCGGTTAGAGCTGCGGTCGGTTCATCCATGATGATGACTTCGGCATCCGTCATAAGCGCTTTGGCGATTTCAATCATTTGCTGTTCCCCAACAGAACAAAGTCCGGCTTCCTTATCAAAAGGAAGGGATATATTTAGTGTTTTAAAAATCTCGTTTGCACGCGCTTTCATTTGTTTCGTCTTTAAGACACCGAATGTATTTACCATTTCCCTGCCGATAAATAGATTCTCGAGCACGGTCATTTCTGGCCAAATATTCAATTCTTGACGGATAAAGGCCATTCCCCCCTCCTCCGCTCCCTTTGAGTCCTTGAATGAGGTTTCTTTACCGTTTATCACAATCGTTCCTTGATCCTGTTTATGCAGCCCGGTCAAAATGTTCATCAAGGTTGATTTCCCCGCTCCATTTTCCCCCATTAGTGCATGTACTTCCCCAGCCTCTAAAGAAAAATGAACACCTTCCAATACCTTGTTTTGACCAAATGCTTTATAAATATTGTGCATTTCGATTTGCATGCTCATCATCTCTTTTCTTTAAAAGAATACTCCAGACTGCAGTATGCAATTTGAATACGGCGTCGTCTCCCCGGTCCGGATTATTGCTTTCGCATTACTTGTCAGCCTTTTAAAATCCTCATGGGAAACATATTCAATCGCATCTCCGAATTGCTGCTCCATATATCGATGCTGTTCTGGATTTTTATCCTTCACTTCAGTGGCAGCGATAACTTTTTCAATAACCATATCTTCGTGAACGGCTCGAACGACATCTTGAAATGATGGTGTTCCAGTCGTCAATGCCAAATCTATCTTGCAAACTCCCACTGGCACCGGCAGCCCGGCATCACCTACGACAATATAATCTGTATGACCAAGGTCTGCTAGGACCTTGGCTATTGAACTATTGATGATTCCTTGACGTTTCATGCTAAGCCCCTTTCGACTTCTTTCCTTTGCGGCATGCCACCTTGAGCACCTAACTTCGTCACGGAAATGGAAGCTGCCCGGTTCGCGAATAACAAACATTCGTCAAAACTTTTTCCTTCCGCAACACCCACCGCAAAAGCAGCATTGAATGTATCCCCTGCCCCTGTTGTGTCCACCGCTTCCACTGCAAAGCTTGGAACAACCTTTTCTTTATGCCCGTCAAAATATCGGACACCATTTTTTCCTTCTGTAATGAATAATTTATTTGGATACTCAGTCAAGACTTTCGTTCGATCTCTCCCATTAAATAGTATTTCGAACTCATGCTCATTCGGCGTAAGGAAGGATGCCTGTTGAATGACAGCATCGCTTAGCTTGCGGGCGGGAGCTGGGTTCAAAATTAATTTCTTATGAAGCGTGTTGCACAATTCAGCTAGATATTCCACCGTTTCTTCAGGTATTTCCTGCTGAACCAGCACGATATCCGATTCCTGAATGACCTTTTTCGCCTTTTTTACATATTCAGGAGTAATGAAATCATTTGCACCTTTTACGACAATAATGCTGTTATCACCTTCTGAAAGGGTGATGTGTGCTGTCCCGGAAGCGGAACCTGTAACCGGTTCCACATACTCTGTGTTTACATAATTTTTTTTCAGGTTTTCTAATATGATCTCTCCGTAGACATCATCACCTACACATCCAACCATCGATACTTGTGCACCAAGACGGGCCGCTGCCACAGCCTGATTGGCTCCTTTCCCTCCAGGAACCGTTATAAAAGACTCTCCTAAAACCGTTTCCCCGGCCATTGGCCGCTTTGCTGATGTCACCACTAAGTCCATTGAGGAACTTCCCACTACTGTAATTCTAATCATGTCTTCTCAGCCTTCCTTCTCGTTGTTTGTCTCTCCACAAAAGAAACAGGGAGCTTTTTGTGCGTTACTTCCAATTTTTCCTGATTGATCCTTTTAATGAGCATTTCCGCCGCTTGTGCCCCCATCTCATAGGCTGGCTGCCTTATTGTCGATAATGGTGGGTGCAATAACGATGTAAAAGCGATATCATCATAGCCGATCAATTGTATGTCTTCCGGAATCCGTATTCCTCGTTTTAAAATCTCCTGAAGTGCGGCAGCTGCAACGATATCATTACAAGCTATGATTCCATCCGTTTCCGGATATTGCTCGAACAGCTGTCCCACACAAATTTGGCCGCCCTGAAGGGTCAGAGTTGAATCCATGACTTGCACGTTCACTTCCGCTTGTTCCAATTCCTCCAATGCAGCCTTATATCGTTCATATACAGGCTTTATTTCGACTGGCCCCCTAATGAGGACAATATTCGTACTGCCTCTATCCAGCAATACGCGTGCTGCCAGCTTACCGCCTGTCTTTTGATCGGAATAAACGGCTGGTAATTTCTCTGCTGTACGGTCGAGAAGGACTACTGGAATATCCAGGTTATCGAAGTTTTCATTTGCTTCTTCACTAGTGGAAGCAATCATGCCCACTACATTATTCTGTAGAAAAGTGTCAATATATTCTATTTCTTTATCTCTCTTTTCATCGCTATTTCCAAAGATTAATCGATATCCAAATTGCTGCAGATAATCCTCGACACCTCTTGCCATTTCTGGAAAGAAGGGATTCGTAATGTCCGGCAAGATTAAACCAATCAATTTGGATTTACGTTTGTAGAGGGATCTTGCCACTTCATTCGGTTTATAGTTTAACTTTTCAACAGCTGCCATGACCACCTTTTTTGTGTCCTCATGTGCATAACCACTGCCATTCATCACTCTAGAAACCGTAGCAACAGAAACCCCAGCTTCCTTTGCAACATCCCGAATAGTTGCCAATATATCCACCTCAATACTCTTATGTAACCGTTTACACAATAGCTTATCACCAATTTATATGAACGGCAAGTCCTATTCCAAAGATAATTTTTAGGGAGTTTGAACCAAAGAGGATAACACAATCTTTTTGTCAGCTATTATCGCTCTATAAATTTTTTAACAAAATTGATTGGAACGGGTGTACGAGATTCCTGCGGGAAAAGCGCGTCAAGGGAGACCCCGCAGGCGTAAGCCGAGGGCTGACCGCCCGTGGAAAGCGAGTAACTGGAGCGGAAATCAACGGTCAAATTTTAGAAACTATAAAAAACAGTAGACAAACTCGATTTTCCTCGAGTTTGTCTACTGTCTGAACCTGGCTCAAAAGTCTGAGCAAGCTTAACTTTAAAGCGTTTTTGCAGGTAACTTTTCAAAAAGTGCATTATTCACATGCCCAAACTCAGATGCATGCGGACGGTCTTCACCATCGCTATAACCATATTGAAGCATCCGATTTCTATTCAGGCATAGTTTTGTCAATTTTGGCGCAAAGAAATTGAATGTATCGAAACGATCCTGTAGCATAGGGAATTTTTTCTGATGTGTATGGATTGTTTGAGCGACACCTTCCCAAAAGGAATTCTCATCCAAAAGGGACCTCTTCATCAGAAGTGTTGACAAGTATCGGAAATGACAGATGAATAGTCCCGTGAAAATGAATTGAACCAGCCCCTCGGGAGTCTCACTTCTTAGTACTTTCCTTAAATCATCAGGAAGGCTGCTTAATTCAGGAAGCGGCTGATCACTGACGTTTACATCATCTACAAAATCCTTGATGGCCAAACGGTGAGGCTTGTAATCCTTCAAGACTAAAATGGTGTTTTGGCCATGCGGCGAGAATACCAATCCATATTGATAGATAAAATGTAATAATGGTGATAGAATGACGTCGAATAATTGAGCTGTCCAGGCTTCTGCAGTCAATCCCGATTTTTCAATGAGGCTTTCCACATATGGTTTCCCTTTGCTGTCCACATGTAAAAGGGACGCAAGCGTAATGGGCTTTTCGCCTTCTTCCATATAACTGTAAATGCTTTCTCTCCAAATACCGCCCAGCATCTCTAAATATTGATAGGGTACATTCTCTAGCTTGGAATAATACGGGTGATCAACATTTAAACTGGCCACTTCACCAGGAAGCACTACTTTGCATTGTTCTTTCAAGAATGAATCATTTTCATAAATGTTCTTTATATACTCTGTGATTTTTGGCGCAATGACTGTGCGTTCCGCTGGTAATCCACGGTAGACTAGCGTATTTAAAATGCTCATTGGCAGCTTGACGTGGTGTTTATTCTTATTCGATACATTAACAAATGTCCGGATGGATTGTTGCGGCAGATACTCATCAGGACCATTTCCTAAAGCTACAATCAGCCCTTTAGCCAAGTCATCGGTAAAATTCTGGATGATTACATTCTTCCACTGCCATTCATGGACTGGGAGGTAGTAATAGTTTTCTGCCTTCAGCCCTTTCTCTGTCAATCTTTTTACAAATGATTTTTGGGTTTCCCCATCTAGTTCATTCTCCATCAATTGCTTATAGGACAACGTTTCGATGGAATTGAACTCACCCCTCGTTTTATGAACCGCAATCCATGATAACTGAACTTCCTTCTGGTTTTCTGGAGCAAACTTCAAGTAATCATCAAAACCGAAACCGATTCTTCCCTTGTTATAAGCGATCCAAGGGTGACCGCTCATTTCTCCTTCAAGTAACGCATAGTCCAGCTCGACTAAATCATCCGCGTCTTGTTCAGGTTTGGATAGCAATTGAAGGTCCGCAAGCAGCGTATGATGGAATTCTTTGATTAAATGTCCTGTTGTTTCTGCAGTCATCCCAATTAACGGCTGAATGTCTAAAATGAATTGAATAGCATCATTGGCCTGTGTAAAACCTTCCATTTCGCAGACCTGGATCGACTCAGCCTGTACTTCATAGCTGTCAAAAAGACGGGGCGAAGCCAAAAATTGATAAGATTTCCCCTCATTAATCTCTAACTCATATAGGTTTCCTGCTTCATTTTCTTTCAATACAGCTGGATGGATCATATCTTCATACATATACTCAGAAATCATCTTGGCCAGCAGGTTTTGGTTTACTATCGACCAATTTTTTTCAGAAACCGCCTGTTCCACTTCATTCATGAACTGCATATATTGCTCCCCTTTCCTTCTATTAGTAAGCCATGACTGGTGATTTTACACGGAATGACTGAAAAGCACCCTTTGGCTCGGATGGATAAACCTCTTTACCTGCCAATTGATTGATAATAATGGAATTTCGGAATGCCCCTAATCCTAGATCAGGTGCCCCCACGCCATGCGTATGTACCTCGCCATTTTGAATAAAAAGATGATTCGCTGTAGAGACGGTCGTTCCAACCCGATAGTCTTTCGTAATTGCAAGACGGCCTAAATCATCGCGGATTAAAAGCTCTTCCATGGTGTCAAGAAATGCCGGAACGGTCGATTTATAGCCCGTTCCAAAAACAACAGCCTCTGTATCCACATCAAATTCACTTTCTTCCACCCATTGTAAACATTTCAATGTCCAGCCATTTTCAGTTGGCTCTACGGATGCAACTTCCGTCATCGCCCTAAGTTCAATGGAAAGTTCTGCATTTCCAATCGATTTTTCATACATCTTGTCAAAAATCGCCGCAATTGTTGTCGCGCTGATTCCTTTATACAAGAGGTCTTGTTTTGGTAAAATGTCATCCTTCTTTTCCTGTGGCAGCCGATAAAAGAAATCAAGGTAATCCGGAGTGAAATACTCCAACCCAAGTTTTGAATATTCCATAGGGAAAAACCCTTTGGACCTTGTATACCAGTTTAGCTGGTAACCATGCTTCTCCTGCTCATTCAGAAGATCTTCAAAGACCTCGGCCGCACTCTGTCCAGATCCGACAACCGTGATGGATTTTTTCTTCAGGACATTTTCTTTGTTCCGTAAATAATCGGCCGAATGAAGGATGCTCTCTCCTTTATATGGACTAAATGCAGACGGTACAGTCGGGGAACTTCCAATTCCCATGACTACATGGCGGCTATAATAGACTTCGATCTTTTGTGTTTGTTCATCCCTTACACTGATTTGATAGAAGGTTTCATCTTGATTCCCTATATACTCCACCGCCTCCACCGCTTTTCCAAAACAGCAGCTATCAAGTTGATTGGCAGTCCAGCGGCAATAGTCGTTATATTCTTTTCGTGGAATCAAGAATTTTTCAAGGAAGTAGAAATGATAAAGCCGGTCATGCTGCTGTAAATAATTCAGGTAACTAAATCGACTTGTCACATCTGCCATGCTGACTAGATCAGCAAAGAACGGTACCTGCAGAGTTGTCCCCTCCAACAGCATCCCTTCATGCCAATTGAATTCCTGCTTTTTCTCAAAAAAGACGGCATTCAACTCCGGGGTTTTCTCCAAAAGGGCTGCAAGTCCAAGATTAAAGGGACCTATCCCTATCCCTACCAGGTCATAGATAGATTGTTGCTTCTCCATACTTCCACTTCCTCTCGAAATTCTCCCGTGTACATGACATGAGTAATGCTGTTTTGTCAGGGAGCTCAATTTCTTTAATTGGGGTAAACCCACACTTTTCAAATAGATGAATCATCTTTGCGTTCCGGATATCCGGTTCTGCCATCACCTTTTTTGTTCTAGCAGTAAGTAGTTGGTATTTCACCATTGCACGTAAAAACGGCAAAGCCAGTCCTTTTCCAAGATAATTTGGATCACCAATGAGTAAATGAATGCCTTGATCTCCCTCTTCGGACTGATAATAATCTTCGATGATATCGCCTTTTACCCAATACGATTCCCAATAGCTCATTGGGATTGAGTCCAGGCAGCCTAAATAGAGTGTTTGGTGTGCATCAGCCAATGCCTTTTGCAAATGAACAGCAAATTTTTCTTTTGTGAAATTCAAATTCCAGTAGGGTATCACATGATCTTCATGCATCCATTTATGCAGTGTATCTAAATCCCTCTCAAATTCAACTTTGACGAATGAAAGCTGTTGATTACAGTCCTTCAGCATTTCTTCATAACTATTTTTCATGGACGGCTAAAACCCCCTGCGCGAATGGATTTTCAATGGTTGTATAAACGGATTGCGTCTCAAGTGAACCAACAAGTTCATCCATATCATGAAACCGCGTCAGTAAATTAGCCTTACAAGATAATTCCCGGGCATGAAGCAACCTTGCAATAACTCGATTCAACCCCTCATCTCCGCTTTCCCTGCTGCTTGTTTCCAGTTGTTCCTGAACGAGCTGTAACAGGGTTTTCTCTGATAATAACCCTTCCGTACCAAAATTATTGATCAAGCCTAATAAGTGATTAAAAAAGAAATAGTATTGCAGTCTTTCTTCAGCGACTTCATCAGAACAAATCGTGAAGCTTTTTTCACTTAGTTCAGGCAGGATCTTCAACAGCCTGTCCACTTTGGACTCACAATAGTAATACCCTTGATTATCGCGATAATAAAAAGTGGATGGATACCCATCTTGAAGTTGAATGATGGAATTTTGTTGATGGGCTTCTAAAACGATTCCATACACTTCAAATAGCCAAAGCATCGGTTTTAATGTCATTGAAAGATAAGTTTTGAACCAATCCTTACTTACCTCTTCGGTACTGCGGTTTTCATCAGCTGATAATTTGCGGATGATCGCTCCAAGCCTTGATGGTGCACCATAGGCATTATCTTGGCACAAGCCTGCAATCAGGCTTGCTTGTTCATTGTTTTCATAAAAAGGGTTTTCCCGGATATCAACATCGAATCCTGATTCTTGTTCTGTTGTTTTGATCGTTAGATAAGCAGGGTCCTTAATAATACGGAAGGAGGGATGCTGTTCTTTTAGCACGTCTCCCACTTTTGAATCTATTAATTTAGCGATTTCCACACCACGATCAAGTTCTTTTTGCAGATTTGCACGTAACGAATTCGTGATTTTGACCGGAACGGAAAATTTGTACATATATCTCGATGTGGCACTATATACCGTTCTAAAAGAAGAGGTAGCCGTGAATTTTTTCCCAAGCGGTCCAACGTAAATTATTGTTCCTTGCTCGATAAGCCTTTTAACTTCTTCTTTTTCGATAAGCACTTTTGCCTGGAGCGGATGTGCTGGGATAATGCTATACCGGCTTTCCTTTTGGCAATACGTGTCACGGAATTCACTCGAAATCTCCAAGTCACCGGCTAGTTCCTGTTTAATGATTTCACTTGCCGATCGGACTTCACTAGAATCTTGGATGACGATCGAAGGCTCTGCCAGGAAGTAGTGCAGCTGAAACTCACCTTTTAATTCGGGTGAATAGATCCATTCATCTTTTTCTGAAATGCCCTGCTTACTTTTCGGTGTAGGATGGAACAGGTGCCCAAATAATAGCGACTGCTCCGCTTCGATAAAGGTAAAATCAGGACTTTGAAGCGCATCAATGTCTTCTGTCCTTGCTTCCACATACCGTTGAATATTTTGGCTGCTCAGGATGACACGCAGCATCAATTCATCTTCACTATCCGTCCTGCCCTGCTCATTCAATAATTCTTTAGAAACAATCGAGACCATCGTCACATAATCTAATTCACGTACTTGTTTGGATGCATTTTGGTAGTAAATCGGGAAGGTAAAAATATGACGCCCCGTTTCCGACCAATATTTCAATGGAACTAGCAATGCAATATCTTGGGATAAGAGATTACTGACTAATAATGAATCCGGAATAGAACCCTCCAAATCAGGCCAGTTCTTCGTTTCCTCCAAACTGCAATTTCCAGTTTCCCGGAAATAACAATTCAGAAAGCTTTGCATCGTCGCCCTTTCAGCTATCTGCTTACCATTCATCTTCATTCCTCCATCATCTTGAACATTTCACCTAATACTCGGATTTCGTCTAAAATTCCCTCTATGTGTTCAAGCCTTGTCATTGGATTCAATAGTGTCATTTTTAAATACACCTGTCCGTCAAAACGCGTTTTTGCTAAAAATGCCCGTCCGCTTTTCAGTAATTCTTGCTGAATCTGTTTATTTAATTGATTTACTAACTGATCACTTTCTCCCTCGGGATTATAACGGAATACAACCGCATTCAATTCAGGGCCTTTATTTAATACACTGAATCCTTCCGCTTGATCGATCTTCACAGCCACTTCACGTGCAAGATGACAAGTATAGTCAATCATTTCGGCAAAGGTATCCAGTCCGACAACCTTCAATGACATCCAAAGTTTCAGTGCATCGAACCTTCTCGTCGTTTGCACCGATTTATTGACCAAGTGAACCATGCCCTCCGCTTCATCTTCCTGTGGATTCAAGTAATCGGCGTGATGCTGGATAAATTGAAATGAGTTGGTATCCGAGACAAGAAAGGCACCACAACTGATGGGTTGATAGAATAATTTGTGAAAATCAACCGTAATCGAGTCTGCCAGTTCAATTCCGCTGATTAACTCTTTGTAATCCTTACTTAAAATCATCGCGCCGCCATATGCGGCGTCCACATGCAGCCATATCCCATTCTTCCTTGCTGCTAGGGACACTTCATGTAATGGATCGATTGAACCGAAATCCGTCGTTCCGCAAGTAGCAACGATAGCAAATGGAAGTAAACCCTGTTCCTCTAAAAGCAGTAACTCGTTGTTTAATTCACCCATAGACATACGATGATTTGAATCCGTTTTAACCGTGATCACTGCCTGTTCTCCAAGCCCCAGCTGTGCCGCTGATTTACGAACTGTAAAGTGGGCAGCCTCGGAGCATAAAATCCGCAATTTTTTCGCCTCGACCGGCAAGCCATGCTGTTGAACATCCACATCCCAGTAACGCTTACAATAAGCGTCCCGCGCCAATAGCAGTCCCATATAATTAGATTGGGTTCCACCGCTTGTGAAAATCCCATCCGCTTGTTCAGGCAACCCTACCTGACTGCACAGCCAATCTATTAAATGCTCTTCAACGAAGGTTGCCGTCGAGCTTTGGTCCCATGAATCCATGGATTGATTCAACGTACCGATAATCATTTCGGCAGCCACTGCAGGTATTAGTGTCGGGCAATGCAAATGTCCGATACAAGTAGGGCTGTGTACATTGATGCTGTCATTAATAACAAACTCTGCAAGCTCAGCAGCTACTGCTTCCATTGTCTCCCCTTTTAAGGAAGCGAGGGTCACCTCGTTTAACCTTGCTTCTATTTCATTCGGTTTTTTCCCAGAGTAAGCCAGATTGTTCCCCTTTAAAAAATTCGTCAGCTTTTTTTCTATGATTTTTAATGACTGGCTATAGTTATTGAAACCTTCTTTGTTGTTCAAAAATAATGGAGAATAGGCAAAATCAGTTTTAGTTTTAGTTATCATTTCGATCATTGATCATTCACCCTCTAGCAACAGCTGCACGAACAGCCTGTTCAAAAATTGCAGTGGCTTCATATAGCTGGGATTCCGTTACGATCAATGGTGGCAAGAACCTCACTACACTTCCATGTCTGCCGCCAACTTCCAGAATCAACCCTCTTTGAAAACATTCCTGCTGAATGGCACTGGCAAGTTCCGGATCAGCTGGATAGCTTCCGTTCGCATTTTGCGGTTCTTCATGGTTGACCATTTCCACACCGACCATTAATCCACGGCCTCTAACATCCCCGATTTGCTGAAAATCCTTTTGCAAATCTTTAAGAATATTACTTAAGGTTTCTCCCATTTTAGCGGCATGATCCACAAGATTCGTCTCTTTCATGTACTTTAAAGTTGCTGTTCCCGCTGCCATCGCCAATTGATTTCCACGGAACGTTCCGATATGTGCACCTGGAGACCATATGTCCAACTCTTTGTTATAAATCACAACCGATAATGGAAGACTCCCCCCTATTGCTTTTGATAAGACCAGAACATCCGGAATGATTCCTGCATGTTCAAAGGCAAACATTTTCCCTGTCCGGCCGATACCGGATTGAACCTCGTCGATAATTAACGGAATGCCCTTCTCTTTTGTTATTCTTCTGATTTCCTTAAGCCATGGAATTGGAGCGGGAATGGAACCACCCTCTCCTTGTACTGCCTCTAAAATCATTCCTGCAGGTGCCAATAAACCGGACTCAGGATCGTTTAGTAGATTTTCGATATACTGACTACTGATTTTATGGCTCTCTTCTCCGCCAATTCCAAAGGGACAGCGATATTGATAGGGATACGGCAGGAAATGTACATCCGGCATTAACCCTTGTATTTTTTCCTTTGGTTTTGTATTACCGCTGATTGACATGGTTGCATGGGTTGCCCCGTGGTAAGCCCCTTGGAAGGATAAAATGCTTCTGTTGCCTGTGGCTGTTTTAACTAATTTAAGTGCTGCCTCAATGGCATCTCCGCCAGTAGGACCACAGAATTGAATTTTTGCGTTTTTTCTGAATTCTTCAGGCAGGCTTTCAAAAATTTCATCAACGAACTGCTCCTTGATTGGTGTCGTAAAGTCCAATGTATGTAAAGGCCGTTTATCCTTAAGAACTTTTTCCATTGCTTCAAGCACAGCCGGATGATTGTGTCCGAGTGCTAATGTTCCAGCGCCGGCAAGAAAATCAATATATCTTTTTCCGTCCATGTCTGTTAAATAAATTCCCTCCGCTTGATCGATGGCCATGGGTAATCTTCTAGGATAAGATCGGGCATTTGATTCCCTTGTGTTTTGTTGTTCCAGTAATTGATCATTTTTTGTAAGCATGTTCGTTACCATAGTGAGCCTCCATGTATTAAATTAATTGAGAATAATTATCATTATCATGCAATTCATTCTACTGATAATGATAATTATTCTCAATAAGTAAATCCGCTCATTTTTCTTCTAGTAATTTCCAATAAAATTATGAAAAGGCTAAAATTGGGACTTGATCCCTATTTATACATTAAACAGAAAATTAATCTTAAGGTTTTATATAGTTGTGTTTCTAAGCTAAGCGAAGATGAAAATTATGAAAATGAGGAGTCACCAAAGAATGGTTTGAAGGGTGGCGGGAATGGCTATTTGACAGTAACCACAACTTAAAAAGCACCTTACATTATTGTTATTTATTAACGTTAGTCATGTTATTCCATAAAGGGCCCTATAATGGAATATGCGAAAGTGCTAAGTTCTTTTAAAATGATATTGTTTAAACAAACTATTACCAGTTTAGAATAATAGGGATTCTTTTTTATTGAATTGGCGTAAAGCCTTCCATTACTTTCGCCGATGACTTTAGACCAAAACCTTAAACTATATCGTTTTCCGCCTTCCTTATACTTTAACCGGATTATTCCGCCACCTTTTATTAATTTTTAGCTGCTAATCAATATAAAATACCCTTACTTGGTATAAAATAGTAAAATAGAGAGGTAAATGAACCTCTATTCAGAGGGATTGTTTACTTGTTTATCATTTGAAATTAGAGGGTAAAGATTTTCACTATTACTTATCCGATCGTTCAGCTTCAATTTTGTCAAAACGTGTCGGTGTCAGGGGGGGAACGGATGAAAAGAAATCATACGATGATGCAATTTTTCGAGTGGCATCTTGAGGCGGATGGTTCTCATTGGGACAGATTGAGGTATGCAGCCTCCAAGTTGAAGGATACAGGAATTGATTGCGTTTGGCTTCCGCCAGTTACCAAAGGGCAATCCATTGGGGATAATGGATATGGAATATATGACGGATACGATTTGGGGGAATTTGACCAAAAAGGAACCGTTCGTACCAAATACGGGACAAAAGATGAATTGCTTCAAGCGATAGCCACCTGTCATAACTACGGACTTTGCGTTTATATCGATTTAGTCATGAACCACAAAGCAGGAGCTGATGGAACCGAAAAATTTGAAGTCATTGAAGTCAATCCGGACAACCGCATGGAAGATATCTCAGAACCATTTGAAATTGAAGGCTGGACAACATTCGATTTTCCAGGCCGTAAAAATCAATACTCTGATTTTAAGTGGAACCATACTCATTTTAATGGTACGGACTATGATGCCAAAAACGACAAGATGGGTGTTTATCGGATTACAGGGGAAAATAAGCATTGGAATAAGCATGTCATCGATGAATTCGGCAACTATGATTATTTAATGTTTGCCAACATCGATTACAGTCTGCCAGAAGTTCGTCAGGAAATGATTAGCTGGGGAAAATGGATGGTTGATACGTTAAAGTGTGATGGTTTTCGTTTGGACGCCGTTAAACATATTGATTATGAATTCATCAACGAATTTCTAAAGGAACTCATTCCTTATACAAAGGAACATTTCTTCATGGTCGGCGAATTTTGGAAGGCGGATGTTAAAGCTTGTCAAACTTACTTAGATCAAACCAATCATGACCTCAACTTGTTCGATGTTTCCCTGCATTATAAATTTCACGAGGCTTCAAAAGCAGGAACTGACTTCGACCTCTCAACCATCTTTGATGATACCCTCGTCCAAACCAATCCGGCACAGGCCGTCACTTTTGTCGACAACCACGACTCCCAACCTCATGAATCACTGGAGTCTTGGGTAAAGGACTGGTTTAAACCATCGGCATATGCACTTATCTTGCTTAGACTTTGCGGTTATCCCTGTGTCTTTTACGGGGACTATTATGGAATCGGCGGGCCTTCTCCGGTACCTGGAAAAAAGGATATTCTAGATCGTCTCTTATATGCTAGGTATGAAAAAGCTTATGGAGAACAGACGGACTATTTTGACGATCAAAATACGATAGGCTGGGTCCGGCTCGGGGTTAAAGAGCTAGAAGGCTCGGGGTGTGCCGTCATTATTTCAAATGGAGATCACAACAGTGAAAAAAGGATGTTCGTCGGTGAACATCGAGCTGGTGAAACCTGGAGTGATTTAACCTATCATAGAGATGACCACATTATCATTGAAGCAGATGGTTTCGCGACCTTTCCCGTTCATGGGAAAAGCGTATCCGTATGGGCATTAAATGATGTACCACTTAAAACGACACCACTCTAAAATGAGATAGCAAGGAACAGCATGTCGTTTGGAGATGTGCTGTTCTTTACTGATGACATCGCCCTTGAAAACCCAGGAGTATCATTCCTTCACAATGCAATTGGATCGTTACCCACGGAAAGATAATTTTTCCATTCGAAGCAATCATGGTAAGATAAGGGAAAAGGAGTTGAAGGAACGTGAAAAATGAAATCATTGAAAGATTCACTTCTTATGTTAAAGTGGATACCCAATCGAATGATGCAAATCCCTCATGCCCCTCTACACCCGGACAGTTAACCTTGGCAAATACATTGGTCCAGGAACTTCAATCAATTGGGATGAAGGAAGTCACAATGGATCAGAATGGTTATGTCATGGCTACCTTGCCAGCCAATTCAGATAAGGATGTCCCAACAGTTGGATTTTTGGCTCATATCGATACAGCTACGGATTTCACTGGGAAAGATGTCAAACCGCAGATCGTTTACAACTATGATGGTAAAGATGTTACTTTACATGAAAAATTGGATGTCATCCTCTCACCTGATGATTTCCCTTCGCTTAAGAATTATGAAGGGCATACATTGATAACGACGGATGGTACAACCCTGTTAGGAGCGGATAATAAGGCTGGCATTGCCGAAATCATAACTGCCATGGATTATTTGATCCAGCATCCGGAAATCAAGCATGGAAAAATCCGTGTTGCCTTTACTCCCGATGAGGAAATCGGCAGGGGACCCCATAAGTTTGATGTAAATGCGTTTAATGCCCAATTTGCCTATACCGTGGACGGTGGACCGCTTGGGGAACTTGAATACGAGAGCTTCAATGCAGCATCGGCCAAAATCCTGATCAAAGGGACGAATATTCACCCTGGTACCGCTAAAGGAAAAATGGTGAACTCGGCTAAAATCGCCATGGAATTCCATAATAAGCTCCCAGTGGCAGAAGCACCGGAATATACGGAGGGTTACGAAGGATTTTATCATCTGATTTCATTTCACGGTGATGTGGAAGAGACCAAGCTTTCTTACATCATCAGGGATTTCAACCGCCAAAAATTTAATGGTCGTAAGGAATATATGACAAAAGTCATCGAAGATTTAAAAGAAAAATATGGGCAAAAGCGTATCCAGCTTGAATTACACGACCAATACTTCAACATGAAGGAAAAAATTGAACCCGTGAAGGAAATCGTGGATATTGCCCATGAAGCAATGGAGAAACTCGGCATAAAACCGATAATCTCACCTATACGCGGTGGTACTGATGGATCTCAATTATCGTATATGGGATTGCCGACACCTAACATCTTTACGGGCGGCGAGAACTTTCATGGCAAGTATGAATTTATTTCCGTCGACAATATGGTACTGGCCACAAAGGTGATTGTTGGCATTGCCTCGCTCCTTGAAGAAAAAGCGAAGTAGCTTGATACGAAATGACTTTATTGAATAACCCCCCGACTTCATGTCTGGGGGTTATTCATCCAATATTAAGCGCGACTCCAGTGACGGTGCTTGGCAATTGCCTCGATAAAGGCAGTACCACTATTATTATCCGTAACAGCTACAATGCCTGAGGCTGGATCATTGGAAACGATGCCTGCCTTCGATAAGATCTCGGCTCCTTCTTTTCCTGCACCAATCGCTTTGAAATGATTGTAGGCTTCATCAACAAAGTAAATTGGTTCCTTGGATGCCTTTAAAGCATCGACACTCTCCTGGCCTCCTGCCACATATACAGCATCGAAAAGTACCGAATCGGCTGTCAGGAATGTCTGATTCACCTCGGCCTGCTGCCCTTCAGAACTTGTAATCACTCCACGATTAAGACTGATGATTTCAGTAGTTATACCTGCTGATTTAAATGATTCCAAGACTTGATTAACCTCTGACCCGTTGAAACCATCTGCAGCCAAGATGGCCACTTTTCTTGATACGGCCGTGTTCACTTTCATTTGCTCCTGGCTTAAAGCCGGAGAAGCTAAATCCATTTTGACTTCACTCTTGTTTGTTGGAGGATTAACTCCCACTCCAAAAGCGATTGTTTTTGCCAGTTCGACATCAACATTGCTGAACATCTCGACAATTTGCTGCTGAACGTCCTTACTTTTCACTTTTCCCACTTCAAAGTGGAAAGCCTGAATAATATGCTCTTTCTCCACTTCCGTCATGCTATTCCAGAATAGTTTAGCTTGGCTGTAATGATCCTTGAAGCTTTCACTGCGTTTACGGACCTTCCTGCCATCGACTTTTTCCTGATAATGTGCATAGCCGCCTTCCTCTTCTGAAGCAGGTTCTGGAGAGTTACCTGCAAGGGAATTTTTGTGGTAGCTGACCGGTCCGGGATTTATTGACATTCGGTGCATACCATCGCGTTGATTATTATGAACGGGGGCAACCGTCCTATTAATCGGAAGCTCATGAAAGTTTGGGCCTCCTAATCGGGATAGCTGGGTATCGGTGTATGAGAACAAACGTCCCTGAAGCAGCGGATCATTTGAAAAATCAATACCCGGTACAACATGCCCCGGATGGAAAGCTATTTGTTCCGTCTCTGCAAAAAAGTTATCTGTATTTTGATTCAAAACCATTTTCCCGATTATTTTCACCGGGATTTGTTCTTCCGGCCATAGTTTAGTAGGATCAAGGATATCAAAGTCGAATTTGAATTCATCTTCTTCCTTAATCATTTGCACGCCGAATTCAAATTCAGGATAATTTCCAGTATCTATTGCTTCCCATAGATCTTGACGGTGAAAATCAGGATTTTTCCCTGCAATTTTCTGCGCCTCATCCCAGACAAGGGATTTAACTCCCAGTACAGGCTTCCAATGGAATTTAACGAAATGGGCCACACCTTCTTCATTCACAAAACGGAAAGTGTGGACCCCAAACCCTTCCATCATCCGGAAACTTCTTGGTATGGCCCTATCAGAAAGATGCCACATGATCATATGTGCCGTTTCTTCATTGTTGGCGACGAAGTCCCAAAAGGTATCATGGGCAGACGCGGCCTGAGGTATTTCATTATGAGGCTCCGGTTTAACCGCATGAATTAAATCCGGGAACTTAATGGCATCCTGGATAAAGAATACCGGAATATTATTTCCGACCAGATCATAGTTTCCTTCCTCGGTATAAAACTTTGTAGAGAATCCCCTGACATCACGAACCGAGTCTGCCGATCCGCGTGAACCTGCTACCGTGGAGTAACGAACAAATACTGGTGTCTTGACTGAAGGGTCTTGAAGGAACTTTGCCTTTGTATATTCGGCCATCGGCTCATATACCTGAAAATATCCATGTGCTCCGGAACCACGCGCATGGACAATCCGTTCAGGAATACGCTCATGGTCAAAGTGAGTCATTTTTTCACGGAAATGAAAGTCCTCCATCAAAGTTGGACCACGGGTTCCCGCTTTCAAAGAATGTTCATCCTCTGAAATGCGCAAACCTTGGTTAGTCGTCATCTTTTTCCCGTTATCGTCCACTCGATATTGTTCCAACTGTCTTTGCTTACTTTGTTCATTGATTCTTCCGTTTTCATTTTCTTTTTTCATCCTTTTCATTCCCCTCCATGTCTTAGAAATTCAGTTTAATTCGTGTTGTATGTACTTACTTTAAAATTTGAAACAATTGTGTAATCCTTCCTCATATACCACTCTCATTTGACGGCTAAACAGAATTCAGAAAAAGATCCTTCCCGTCTTCAAAAAACAAAAAATCCCCAGTTTTGAATCACTGGGGACGTAACGTAATATTCTTAAGGTCAATTTTTCATTATATTAAAATACAAATAAAAAAAGAAGCGGAAAGACAGATTTTCATCTTCCCGCTTCTTTTTTATTCGGCACCTTTAGTTCTTAAAGGCCTCTGAAACCTTCAAAAGTTTCCCTTTTACTTTCGTATTTTTCATCACTTTCAAGACAAGCGGTCCCTTTTCATTCAATATTTCCACATAAGAAACATTATCCTGAATCGTAATGATCCCGATATCCTCAGCATTCACTCCATCAATCTTTGCGATAGTTCCGACAAAATCAACAGCCCTGATTTTCTTTTTCTTTCCGCCATTAAAATACAGCTTCATGATTTGTTTATTCAATTTTTCACTTTTATCTTTTTTTATCTTTGGACGAGCTTCCAGTTTTGCTTCGAAATCCATTTTTTTATTGGAGACATCCTCTTTTGATGGAACGGGCATCTTAGGGATTTCAAAACCGATATATCCTTGAATCTCAGTAAGGAATTTGTCTTCGTACGGCGTCACAAAAGTAATGGCTTTTCCTTTTTTACCTGCACGGCCCGTTCTTCCAGTTCGATGTACGTAACTTTCCTTTTCCAATGGCAGGTCATAGTTAATCACATGGGTTATATTGTCGATGTCAATTCCGCGTGCAGCAACATCTGTCGCAACCAAATAGCGGAATTCACCTCTTCTGAATTCATTCATAACTGCAAGACGATCTTCCTGAAGCATGCCGCCGTGAATCATATCACAAGGATATTCCTGATCCATTAGCATTTCACATACTTGGTCGACCCTATCTTTCGTCCGACAGAAAATGATGCAGCTATCGGGGTTTTCCGTGATGGTTACATCTTTAAGCAGGGAAAACTTATCATCCTCTCTCACTTCAATAAGAGCATGTTCAATTTTTTCGGTCGTTAACCCCTTAGCCTTGATTTCAATATCCAAAGGATCTTTCATATACTGCTTACAAAGCTTTTTTATGCTCTCAGGTAACGTAGCGGAGAACAGCATGGTTACTCTTTCTTTAGGAAGCTCTTTAATGATGGCCTCCACTTGTTCAATGAAGCCCATATTCAGCATTTCATCCGCTTCATCAATAACTAAATGAGTTAAACGTTCCAGGACGAATGTCCCTTTCTCGATATGATCCAGAACACGCCCCGGGGTTCCAACGACTACATGGCTCTTTTGTTTCAATTCCGCTTTTTGCAAAGCGAATGGATGTTTTCCATAAACCGCCGTTGCCTTTATCCGTTTAAATCTGCCTATATTCGTAATATCCTCTTTTACCTGTACAGCAAGCTCACGTGTCGGTGTTAAAATAAGCGCCTGAGGCTTATTCTCCTCCCAATCGACCATTTCGCATATCGGTATGCCGAATGCAGCGGTCTTGCCACTGCCTGTTTGGGATTTTACGACAAGATCCTGCCTTTTCAATGCCACTGGAATCACTTCGCGCTGTACTTCGGTTGGACGTTGGTAACCCAAGCTTTCTAATGCCCTTACAATTTCATCACTTAATGTATAATCAGTAAAATTCAATTCATTCATATAACAGCCTCTTTTGTTATTTAGTATCTTACATTATTGTTTCCATAATCATAATTTCCTTATACAAGGTTCTATTATACGCGATATGAAACGATAAACCTTGTAATAACCAAATTCAATTGACTTATTTCAATATAATGAAACTTCATCATCATTAAAAAGGTTGGTCATTCCGGATTCAATGATCTTGATTAATCAAAATGGACCCTGCTTCTTTCAATATGCTAAAATATGTATGATATTAAAGCGGAAACAGGGTAGATTAAAAGCCGATATCCAAAAGGAGTGCTGATTTATGATAATCGTAACGAATAGAATCAGAGTCAAAAAAGGTATGGGGGCAGTCATGGCCCCAGGATTCACTGCTCCAGGTCCACTTGATACTACGGAAGGCTTCGTAAAAGTTGAAGTATTATTAACGCAGAACTTATCGGATCACGATGAACTAAGCGTTAACATGTACTGGGAAAGCCTTGATAACTTTACTGCTTGGAGAAATAGCGATGCATTCAAAGCTGCACATAAACGGCCTGAACCAAGTTCCGGTGAAGCTAAAAAAGAATCTCCAATTCTAGGCAGCGAGCTAACTACGTATGAAGTCGCCTCGGTAAAAGAAATAGCTAAATAATAAAATCACACTAAAAAAGGCCGCGAAATATGGAGGCTGCTGAAAAGCTCACGTTTTTCTAACTAGTACGGTAAATCAAACTAAAAAAAGACGATTCTCATTCGATACTTGAATGAAAATCGTCTTTTTTTGCTTCTGTGTGTCACTTTTTTAGGCCATTAATTTCAATATTCTTTTCAAGTTAACGGTGAAAATAGCCATTGCTCCTTGTAATTCCATGCCAAGTAGACCCGAGGATTTTGCAACATCATACCCGTGTCTGTGTTTCAATTCACTGTTTTTCGCTTCTATTTTATAACGTTCTTTTGATTTTTCTTTAAAATACTCACTTTCCTGGAATGTAGCCTGTTCTGTATGTTCATTGGATTTAATACTGACAGAATAGGTCTTCTGGAGCCATGCCGAGGAAATATTTAAAGGACATGTCATATCTGGAACGCTCAACTATATCCACATCTGATAGGTCATGAATGGTCTTGAGCAGCAAATATTTAAACATACGTATTGGATCGACAGCATTCCTACCGTTATGAAGACAGTAGTTGTCCCTCAATTCTTCCAACACAAAAGAAAAGTCAATAAGTTCATTGATCTTGCGTAACATGTTATCCTTTGGAACCACTACATCATAAATGGCCATATATGGACTAAAAACCATAGACGTTTGTTTTTGAATTATCGTACTCACCCACATAAATTTTTTACCTTTGATTATAAAATAAAAAAAGGTAGATTTCCTCAGCATAAATGAGAAAATCTACCTCTATTGGCCCGAAGGGACTTTTTCAGTGCCCTCGAAATATGCGGCCTCTTTTTAATGGGGTTTATGGCTTGGTCCCACTTGGTAAATTATTGGGCTTCAGCTTTCTTGATTTGTTTGCTTCTTAGCTGTCCGCAAGCTGCATCAATATCCGTTCCATGTTCTTGGCGGATTTTACAATTTACGCCTCTCTTTTTCAGCGTATCATAGAACGAGAGAACGGACTCTTTTTCACTTCTTTGGTATTGACTATGCTCATCTACAGGATTATATGGAATCAGGTTGACATAGAGCCGATGTTTTTTGTCATCAAGAAGGTCGGCGAGCTGCTCGGCTTCTTCTTGATGGTCATTGACATCTTTCAATAGGATATATTCAATCGTAATTCTCCTATTCGTTTTCTCTAAATAATAATCAAGAGATTTCATTAATTTTTCTATCGGAATACCTCGGTTTATTTTCATGATTCGTGTCCTGAGTTCATTATTCGGCGCATGTAATGAGATGGCCAAATTCACCTGTAATTTAGTATCGGTGAATTCATAAATCTTGTTGGCAAGACCGCTCGTCGAAACAGTAATCCGCCTAGCAGCGATAGCAAGACCCTTATGGTCCATGAGCACCTTCAAAAAGTCTATCATATTTTCAAAGTTATCGAACGGCTCACCAATACCCATTACAACAACATGGCTTACAACATCCTCTTGTTCCAATTTATCTAGATGCAATTGAACGTTCATGATTTGTTCCACTATTTCCCCGCTGGATAGATCACGGCTTTTGGCCAATAATCCACTGGCACAGAAACTGCAGCCAATATTACAGCCCACTTGGGTGGTGACACAAACCGAAATTCCGTATTTATGTCTCATCATAACCGTTTCGATAAGGTTTCCATCCTGTAATTTAAACAAGAACTTGATCGTACCATCTGCTGATTCTTGCTTAACGTGCTCAGTCAAAGTCTGGATGACAAAGTGCTCTTCAAGTAATTTTATGCACTCTTTATTAACATCCGTCATTTCAGAGAAACTCGTCACACGTGTTCTATAAAGCCACTCCCAGACTTGGGAAGCTCTGAATTTTTTATGGCCATGGTCCAAAAGCCATGCTGTTAATTGTTCGAATGTTAAACCATAAATGGACTCTTTATTCATTCGTTACCCTCTTTTCATTTCATTAAGTTTTAATTTTTAAATTCCCCGGGATTAACTCTTTCATTTATGATATGGTTCATTTCTATTTATCCGAAAAGCCCGATATATTTGCTCCAGTAGAACTAGTTTCATTAATTGATGCGGAAAGGTCATTTTAGAGAAGGAAAGGGCATAATCACTTCTTGAAACCACCTCAGTGCCAAGCCCAAGAGACCCGCCAATAATAAAGGCAATTTTGCTCTTTCCATAAGTGGCGAGCTGATCGATTTGAGTGGCCAGCTGCTCGGAAGTAAGCTGTTTTCCATTGATTTCAAGCGTTATTACGTAGGTGTCCGGGCTGACTTTGGCCAGAATACGTTCACCTTCCTTTTGCTTTACGATGTCCATGTCCGCAGCACTCAGGTTCTCTGGAGCTTTTTCATCCGGTACTTCAACAAGTTCTATATTAGCATAGGCGCTTAACCTTTTTGTATATTCAGCAATTCCTTGCTTTAAGTATTTTTCCTTTAGCTTGCCAACAGTAATAATCGTTATTTTCATATATATCCTCTAACTTTCATTATGTTTTTACTTTCAGTTGTTGGATTTTTGCCTATCTTATATCATACCTTAGAGTGACCTATAAGCAAAACAAGCATATCCTTGCCAATTTTTAATGGAGGGGTTCCATGGCCCTTAAAGTAAAAACCGCTGCCCCTGAAAGCGGCAACGGTAACCTTCATTTATTTTGGCTGTTTTCACATACTTTGTTGCTATTTACCAGGTAGTGAGTTGTGGTTGATTTCCCCTCCAGATGCTCGCTTTCCGCGGGGCGGGCGGTGAGCCTCCTCGGCGTAAACGCCTGTGGGGTCTCACCTGTCCCGCTGCTCCCGCAGGAGTCTCGCACTTCCGCTCCAATCAACCTTAAATAGTTTCGTTTTAAAAACAACAATCTTTACGAAAAGAGCCTTTATTTTTAATGTTCATCGTGAAAATGTGGATGGTCCTATGTTCAGCTTCGATAAGAATTATGATTGATTTTCCAAGGATCCACTTACCTAAATGGCCATTATTGTGTATACAAAAATGCTTTTATCTACAATAATTCTACCCTCCAGTTCATTCTTCGGAAAATGTTAAGAACAGGTTAAGAACAGGTTACAAACATGTTATCCACAATAGTTATCCACATATCCACAAAACCTATCCACATCTTGTATGGGAATATTAGTTCCCTACTAGATATATTGCCACGTTTCGACAATATTCACAGGTTGTTGATAACTGTTTTTCTTCAGAAACCAGCGTTAAAACAGGATATGTTTCACATTCGTATACCACTTCATCCAGCGCCATGTCCACGTGTTCCTGACAGCAATATAATTTCATCTTTCATTCCTCCTTTCTCACTCATTACTCCAAGTACTTATTCCCAATTATCCACAAGTTACGTGAAACTCTAATTTCAGTATATATCCACAGGTAATCGTAACAAAAAATAAGAAAATCACAAGGAAATATAAAAGACAGGAAGCAATGACTGCCCCCTGTCCTTTCCGTTTTAGATTTCGCTGCTTGAAAGCTTGACTTCCGTAGTTTCTTTCTTTCCGTCACGGTAATAAATGATTTTAACTTTATCACCGATTTTCTTATCAATGTATAGGTATTTCCTTAATTCCACGACGTCATGGATTTTTTCATTATCCATTCCCACAATGACGTCAAATTCCTTCAATCCTGCTCTAGAAGCAGGAGAGTTGCTTTGAACGCCTGTTATTGCAACACCCTCAGTAACTTTCCTTGGCAACTTTAATGTATTTTTCTGATGGTATTGGGAAATTTCCTTTACGGATGTTAAGTTCACACCCAAGTATGCACGTTTCACTTCACCAAATTCCTCAATATCATTAATAATTGGAATAACTGAATCAATTGGAATGGAAAGACCGATTCCTTCCACCGCATTTTCTGCTATCTTCATGGAATTTATTCCGATGACCTGCCCTGACATATTAACGAGTGCTCCTCCGCTGTTGCCTGGGTTAATCGCCGCATCGGTCTGGATGACCTCTGCATTCCAATCGACTTGTCCGTCCTCATTGATATCCACCTCTATCGTACGCTCCAAACCGGAGATGATCCCTTGTGTGACTGATCCGGAGAATTGGAGGCCTAATGGGTTACCGATGGCAATCACGGGCTCACCTGGTTTCAATTTGCTGGATTTTCCGAATTCAGCAATGGTTTTGATTTTATCACCATTCACGACAATGACCGCTAAATCGGTCCATGGGTCACTACCTTGTAGTTTAGCTGGCAATTTAGTGCCATCACTTAATGTCACTTCCAATTCATTAGCGCCTTCAATGACGTGGTTATTCGTGACAATATAGGCCTTGCCCCCGTCTTTTTTATAAACGACACCAGAACCAGTGCCAGCTTCAGCTTCGGCTGAACTGTCCTCGGCGTTGCCCCCTTGACCCCAGAAGTTCGTTTTCTGAATGTTAGAGATGCCGACCACTGCGTCGCTGGCCTTACCTACAGCATTGGTGACGGCACTTGTTACATCTACAGTAAGGTTTTGCTGGGACTGCTTAGTGGACTCACTCCCCGTTGATTTTTCCGTTGTAGTTTCGTTATTTAACAGTCCACTTCCCGGAAAAAATAATAAAATAAGTAGAGCCCCAATGATGGCGCCTCCCAAGCCAGCTAAAAAATAGCTCGCATTGCTCTTTTTCCGTTTATTTTGGTTCTCATCATTCTGATCATAATAACCCAAGACCGTTCCATCCTCTCATTTTAGGAATGAATTATAGCAATTCTATTGTTTGGTATCCTCCCTCAATTATACTCATTTACCGTAAATTTTCTAAAAAAATGTATGCTTTTATTTAAAGGGAAATTTAAAATTGACCAGGTTCAGCCATTTTCTTTTTCCTATACAGTTCTAACCAAACGATACCCCTTTTAATCCGAATAGTAACTTATGAATCGAAATTTTAAAAATAAAAAGGAATGAACAAGGTATCCCTCATCCATTCCTTTTTATTTATAACGTAACAAGTTCCGTTGGTCTTTTTGGATCAGTATCATATAAGGAGAATTGATCACCAACGATGATCCCCTTTGTTTTTAAGGTCTGTTCTACCGACATTCTTGCTAGATCCTTCATATTGTTATCAAGACTTAAGTGAGCCAAATAAATCCGCTTGGTCTTATCACCGGCCACTTCACTCATTGCAAGGGCTGCATCTTCATTACAAACATGACCAACATCACTTAAAATCCGGCGCTTAATGCTCCATGGATATTTTCCCATCCTCAACATGGACACATCATGGTTACTTTCGAATACATATGCATCGGCATTCGAGATGATTCCTTTCATCCGATCACTTACATACCCTGTATCAGTGATGACCACTAGTTTTTTGTCTTCATGATGAAAGGCGTAAAACATCGGCTCTGCCGCATCATGAGAAACACCAAAAGATTCTATATTAAGACTGCCGAACGTTTTGACCTGTTCCATTTCAAATGTGAATTTTTGTTCGGTTGCAATTTCACCGATTGATCGTTCCATGGCATTCCATGTCTTTGCATTCGCATAGATCGGGAGTTTATGTTTTCTGGCAACCACGCCCAGACCTTTAATATGGTCGCTGTGTTCATGGGTAACAAGGATACCGGATAACTTCGACATATCACGGCCTATATCCTGAAACAATGCTTCCAAAGCCTTACCGCTTAAGCCGGCATCGACAAGGAAAGATTGATCCTCCGTTTCCACGAATAAGGCATTTCCTGTACTCCCGCTTGCGAGAACACTAAAATGCATAGTCATCTATACTCACTCCAGTATTTTTTCTTCTGTATTTAATTCAATGACCTCTCCATCAATAGCATTCACGAAGAGATCCGTTTTGTCATTGAGGACCACCCACCATGTTGGCACAAGTAAATGTGATACAGATGTCGTCTGCAGCGAATTATAAAAACCTAGTTTTACATTCGTGACTTTGCTTTTGGGATCAATATCACCATTATCATATAATGCTCCAATAGCAGTTAAAGCAGGTATCAATTCCTTGGGTTTATTGAATTTTTTAATCCCCTCTAAATACATCTGTTCATAGGAGACGATTTCACCCTTTTTGTTCAGATATAAAGTGACCTTCCCCTTACTATTGTTATAAAACATCTTTTTATCTGCCACTTGATAGCAGATGATGGTTTGATTGATTTTATCATAGCTCCAAAAGTGATAGTCATCTCCATTTAATATATACTCCTTCAGGAATATATCAAGGTCTGCAGCATGAATTTCCGCTTTCATGCTAACCGGTGTTTTAAATGTACCTACGAGCTTCTTATCATCGATGATTTTTGCTTTTTGATTTTTCAGGTCCTGTATATCTTTCTTCTCGAAAGTCTTGCTTTGGGCAATCAGGAATTGATCCAACTTTTGTTTCGGAAGTGGGGTTTCTATTGAAATCTCATCTTCTTTCAAGAGTTCATCTATTGAAGACTCCGTGAAATTTTCTATTTGGTTGTCATTAATCTTTTCCAGGAATTGATAAAGAAGAAAAATATTCAAAATGAAAAAGACCATGATGAAAATTGACTTTGTATTATTCCAATCCACTTTGATCGCCTCCCGTATCTCCAGGCACAATAAACCATTTATCGCCGATACGATAATACCAAGTGGGTTCAAGTGTAACTAGTGTGACAAGTTTGGAATCCAGGGATTTATGCAGTTTATAGCCAATCGAGATGTCCTCCACACTCTTAAAGTCGATATTATCTTTCGATTTCAACTGATTCAAGACTTCTCTACCACTTGGTAAAGTCTCTACCGATTCTTCTGACGGCAGGACTGAGGCAAGTGAAAAGTACGGGCGCTCGTAGCTATATATTTCTTCTTTCCCCCAAATTTGCTCGATTTCAGTCATTCCGGATTCATTGAAGGCCGGATAACCATTTACGAATAAGCGGAATACCACTCGTTGCTCATTCTCCGACATATAAGCAAAGCGATAATTATTATCTTCCCAACCAGCATGATCATTGATGAAATCAATGCTCTTTTGCAGAAGGTCACCGGGACTGTCTAATAACTTGCTCTTTTGTGCCGGATTGATATAAGAAATTAGGTAATTCTCTTTATTGATCGTCAGCAGTCTTGTTCCATCCGTGTATTCCTCACCGGTCGAAACGGGTTCTTGGCGTACATACTTCGGATCATTAAATAACGCATTTTTTAGGTTTCCAATATCCAAATTGTCGATATAATATTGAAGTCTGTTGACCTCTATGGATTTTTCCGGAACGAACAACGTCCTTTTGCTGTTTATGGTTTCGGCCGTGTATTCAGGGTGCTTACTGTAAGAACCCGTATAAAAATCATCCATGAAATCTCTTAGTCTTTTAGAGTCGACCATACCTTGATAGATCTTCTCTTGATCGTAAGAAACAAAATAAACGGCAGATTCATTACCGCTGATATCCTTTTGTTTAATGATGATCCGATCAAATGAAAAGCCAGGCACGTCCTTATCGGTAATATTCAATACCGTTTTATAGAGGGAAATGGGCACATCATCGGAAAATTCGATTTCAATCGACCCATCTTCATGGACAAAGTCATCAAATTTCCTTTGCAGCCTTTTTACGGATATCTCTTTTACGCCGGTAAAACTCCATTGCGAAAATTCTTTTTCCATTTTATCTATTTCCACCGGATCGGAAGTCTGGAAATGTTGCCCATTGCCATGAAAAAGGATACTTACTGGTTTAACTACATCACTAACAATCTGGACATCGCTTTTAATCTTTATATAATTCGATCGGTCACCAAATTTATTATATTCAGGCTCATACGTCCAAATGCTCCAAGTCAAAAAAATGCTTGTCCCAACCAAAATAATCAGTATGATACTTTTTGCACGTTCAAAATTCATGACCAATCATCCTCTTCTTCCTGTTCGTAAGGAAGTGTAAAGAACACCGTAGTTCCTTTTCCATCCACACTTTCCGCCCATATTTTCCCGCCATGCGCCACGACCATTTCTTTTGCGATCGCTAAACCCAGCCCGGTCCCGCCCAAATTCCGCGACCTTGCTTTATCCACACGGTAGAAGCGGTCGAATATTTTATCAATGACGTTTTTCGGGATGCCCACTCCTTGATCTGTAATGCTCACAACGATAAAGCCATCCGAAGCCCTGACGCGGAAAGTCACTTGACCCCCTTCAGGTGAGTACTTCAACGAGTTGGAGATTACATTATAGAGAACCTGGGTGATTTTATCTTCATCAATATCCACAAAATAAGCTTCCTTAGGCAAATCACGCTTAAACGTGATGTCATCATTTTTCGTCATTTCAAAACGATCGATGATATGGTCATAGAATTTATTGAAATTCACCCAGCCCGTTTTAAGCCTGTAATCTTTACTATCCATTTTCGAAAGCTGTAACAGATCATTAACAAGCCTGATCATTCGCTCCGTTTCATTTTGGGTCACACTTAAAAAGGATGGAGCGATTTCCTCGTCCTTCCAAGCACCTTCAGCCAATGCTTCCAGGTAACTTCTCATCGTCGTTAGCGGAGTTCGCAGTTCATGTGATACGTTGGCAACAAATTCTCTGCGTTCGCCCTCGATTTTTTCCTGCTCTGTTATATCATGCAAAACAGTAATCAAACCATTAACGAATCCCGTTTCCTTTTGAATGACCGAAAAGTTCCCCCTCAAAATGAAAGGCCGATTTTTTTTGCTGTAATCAAGGATGACGGACTCTCGCTCTTCCAGTAAATCCTCAAATTTAAACTCTTCTTCAAGACCCAAAACCTCGATGATAGGTTGGTTCATGACGGTTTCACGCGAAACATTCAGTAATTGTGCCGCCGGTTCATTAATCAAGTTCACCCGACCGCGCCTATCAGTTGATATTACACCGTCCGTCATATTGGAGAGGACGGATGAAAGCTTACGGCGCTCTCCTTCTGTGCTTGATTGCGACTCTTGAAGCTTTTTAGTCAAATTATTGAAAGTGACGGCAAGCTGGCCAATTTCATCATCGCCATATACCCTTACTTTTCTTGAGAAATTCCCTTTCGCCATCACCAAGGCCTGTTTTCTCATATCCGACATGGGTCGAGTGATCGTTCGTGCGAGCAGGATCCCCAAGATGGCCGTAATGACCAAGGCGATGGCCGTACCCGTCATGAAAATACCATTGATTTCATCCATCTGTTCAAAGACATTCTCCATCTCTGCTATTACATAGACGGCGCCAATGACCTCCCCATTTGCTTCAATGGGTGTCGAAAGAACCCATAGCCGGCTGCCGGTTTTCTGATCTCGAAATACGTCACTTTCTTCTTTTCCATTAATCAGCGTATTTTTAATAAGGACTTCCGTTGTCTTCTTCCCTACAATATCCTGGTTACTTGGGGCTGAAGTTCCAATCACACGCCTGCTGCGAGTGTCAATGACACGTACTTCCGAAATATCATTCGAAGAATTATCCCGGTCTTCCAATATCATATCAATCGCTTCTTCGAGGGTTGGATCTTCCTCTCCCCTCTCTTTTTCCATTTCTTCACCAATACTGTAGGTAAGCAGGTTAACGTGACCTTTTATTGATTTCGTGAAGTTCCCGACAAGATTTTCTTCCAATTCCCCAACAAAATATACCCCGATTATCTGCATCGCTACAAAAATGAGCAACACATAAATCAGAACAAATTTAAAATGGATTGAGCGAAAAAAACCAACCTTTTTCATAAGAACTACTCCTGTTCAGGGTTACGCAGGTAATAACCGACCCCTCTTCTAGTTACAATCCAACCAGGATGGCTTGGATTGTCTTCAATCTTCTCACGAAGACGTCTGACCGTTACATCGACTGTCCGTACATCACCAAAATAATCATAGCCCCACACGGTCTGTAATAGGTGCTCCCTTGTCATGACCTGACCGATATGCTTCGCTAAGTAATGAAGCAATTCAAATTCGCGATGAGTTAATTCAATCGTATCGCCCCGTTTGGATACCACATAGGCATCCGGATGGATGGTGAGCGTTCCTATCGTAATTTCCTTCGGTTCATTTTCTTGATCTGGGACCGGGACCGCTTGCTGACGTCTTAAGTTCGCCTTAACGCGGGCAATTATTTCCCGGGTACTAAATGGCTTTGTGACATAGTCATCCGCACCAAGCTCTAAACCTAAGACTTTATCTATCTCTGAATCCTTAGCCGTTAACATGATGATTGGCGTTTCATACTTCTTCCTTACTTCTCTGCAAACTTCCATCCCATCGCGCTGCGGTAGCATGATATCAAGTAAAATCAAATCAGGTTGCCGTTCTTCTACCATTTTGAGGGCTTCATTGCCATCATAAGCACAAAAAACTTCATAGCCTTCCTTTTTCAGATTGAATTGTAATATATCGGCAATTGGCTTTTCATCATCCACTACCAGAATCTTCTTATCCATGTGCTTATCTCCTTTTTAATAACTAAACTGAATCTATTAAAAACCGTGTCCTTATCCGGGACTTTATTCACTTTTCCTTCTGCTTGCACCAATCTAGCATCCCAGTTCAACAAATTTATATATATATACCCAATAAAAGGGACTGAACACCGGAATGAAAGCGAATTGTATCTATTCTACTTTATCATTTTATAGGCATTAAATCACCTTTTTCCTATTATTCTCATCTATCTGTGAAGCAGAAGAAGTCTTCGAATATTTTTCGAAGACTCCCATCGATTACTGACTTATATAGTTTAGCGGATTTACAAGAGAACCGTTTTTATATATTTCAAAATGGAGGTGGACACCTGTGGAGTGCCCTGTTGAACCCATCATGCCAATTTTCATGCCCTTCTCAATCTTTTGTCCAGCTTTTACATTTATTGAATCCAAATGGGCATATACTGTCTTATACCCGTTATTATGATTGATCGTTATCTTATTTCCATACCCTCCGGAGTTTCCAGCAGTTTCGATTATCCCATGATCCGCTGCCGTTATGGTCCTGGTGGTTGGCCGGGCAATATCGATACCTTTATGAAGTTTCCCCCAGCGCTGCCCCTGCTTGCTGGAAATATAGCCCCCATCTGCAGGCCATGAATATGTACCGCTCCCCTGTGAAGGAACGACCTTCGTGCCTTTTCTAGTGATTTCCATTTTGGCTTTTTCCGTGTTTTCTTTTTTTACGATCGTTTCACTGATTTTCTTACCATTTGTTTCAGATACTGCATATGTGAACGCCTGAACCCCCTCATTGCCAATTTGTTCAGTAATGAGTTCACCCTTGGGAAGTTCGTCATCCTCCTTCACTTTCTTTTCGAAAGGAATCCTCTCTTCCTTTAATACTTCTCTTTCCACCATTACGTTCACATAGGGCGTAGGCTGGGTCACATAGAGATGCTCGCCCTTTTTAAGACCTTTGCCCTCATCCTGTCCTGGATTTAGCTCTAACAGTTGATCCAGGTCCATATCATGCTGATTGGCAATTGCTTCAAGATCCTCATCTTCCCTAGCCTCATAAAGCGTCTTTTCTTTCTTTCCTTCTTCTATCATGGAAATGGTATCATCTACGGTCTTGATTTCATCTGGATCGATCATTGATTCTTTAAACGTAACGGGAAGTGAAAACTTGATGTCCAGAATTCTACTTCCTGGTTCTTTTAACGGTTTTGCACCCGTTTCGCTTCTTTTTTTACTTGTTTCATATTCAGCGTATTCCTCTTCATTTACATATAATAACTTGATTTTTTCCAAAACGTCCTCAGCATCATCCCTTGACGCAACATAAGCGACCGCCTGATTATCTATGTCGATTTCATACGCCTTTGCTTTCACATTGAGCTTTTCTTGAATACCCTTTACAGCCTGATCTTCTTTTACTTCTTCACCAAATACCTCTTCAGGTACATATGACAGCTGCGACTCCCTCTCGAATGTATAGTCTGGATAATCTCTCTGTGCTGCTTTTACCTTATCGGCTACGATCTCCTCTATTTCCGTTTCATCCGTCACACTTCCGACGAACTCATCATTAAGATAAACATGCTGAATGGTGGCAGTTTTCGATATCCCTGCGGCCGTCGCCATATTTCCAGCAAGCAATAAAATGACCGAAACCATCAACAGGATGATCCCCTTACCTTTTGAGCTAAACATATATTGTCCTCCTTAACGGCTCAGTCACCAATTAAGAAACTAATCAAATTTATTTTGAGATTTATTAGTCCAATTTAAATATCCACTTGCATATGACTGATTTCTATTATGATTTTTCACTCATAACTCTACCATAATAAAAAAAAAAACAAGAAACAGTCGTGATAATGTAATAGAACTGTATAAATGGTGACAACAAGTACCAATAAATATGCTAATGAGGAAGATTCGATACATTTCGAAATAAGGAGTGGACGTAAGCCCCGTAAGGATAAAAGCGGTTTATATGTTGACTTGGGTAAAATTGGTATGTTACAAATCGTTAACAATTCATTAACAAGATTTCATTTATAATACATCTGGATGTAAAACAAAAAAAACGCCCTAAAGGAAAGGCGTTTTTAAAAAGGATGGCTCAGGACGGAATCGAACCGCCGACACACGGATTTTCAGTCCTTTGCTCTACCGACTGAGCTACTGAGC
>NZ_JAOPHO010000034.1:0-46622 GCF_033141925.1 Peribacillus sp. CSMR9 | reverse complement strand
ATAAGACCCGACGGCCTACTTCGTTCACGCGGCGAACCTCCGTCAGACTTTCGTCCATTGCGTAAGATACCCTACTCCTGCCTCCCGAACGAGTCTGGGCCGTGTCTCAGTCCCAGTGTGGCCGATCACCCTCTCAGGTCGACTACGCATCGTCGCCTTGGTGAGCCATTACCTCACCAACTAGCTAATGCGCCGCGGGCCCATCTATAAGTGACAGCGTAAACCGTCTTTCCATCTTCTCTCATGCGAGAAAAGAACGTATCCGGTATTAGCTCCGGTTTCCCGAAGTTATCCCAGTCTTATAGGCAGGTTGCCCACGTGTTACTCACCCGTCCGCCGCTAATCTCAGGGAGCAAGCTCCCATCGATTCGCTCGACTTGCATGTATTAGGCACGCCGCCAGCGTTCGTCCTGAGCCAGGATCAAACTCTCCGAAGAAATGTTTGACTTGCTCATTTTGCTTTTTTGATAGTGTGTGCTCACTTAAAATTTAACGTTGGCGCTTTGTTTTGTTCAGTTTTCAAAGAGCAATTTGTTGTCGTTTCTCTCAGAAGCGACTTCTATAATGTAACACATTGTGTCTCGTTTCGTCAACAACTTTTTTTGAATTTTTTTCATCAAGTTGTTGGTTGTTTGTGTTGCTGTCTTAGCGACAAGAAATAATATACCATGTACCAAAAATGTTTGCAATACGTTTTTTAAAACTTTTTCAAAAAAAACGTTTTTTTCTTTTTTCCTCTATATATCCTTTTCATCATCCCCACCACCCTGTCCCCTTCTTCCGGAACAAGCGCATGTTTCATGAATAAACGAAGCATATTTCCAAAGAAACACAAATAGACATATATAGATATCTTTTTCCCTTGAGGTGAAGCGATGAATCTATCATTAATCGGATTACTCATTTCTTACAGTATGGCCCTTTATTTATTCAGTTCTGCTTATTATGAAGCCATTAGGTTCAGCAAAGAAAAAGGCAGGGTGAATGGCACAACGTTTTTATTCAGCTTTACTTTCGCTTTGATTTTCACACGGATCACCTATTTGTTTCACCCCTATTAAATAAAGCAGTAAGTCGGGAGACTTACTGCTTTTATACGGAGACCTTCGCTTCTTTATATACCTTACTTTTCTTTTCATCCTTTAGGAACATCATCAAACCACCCAATATGATTGTACCTCCAAGGACCTGCGTCCAGAGTATCGGTTCATCCAATATGAAGTAAGCCAGAACCGTTGCTCCAACCGGTTCAAGTAAGATTCCCATCGAAAGCGTCGAAGTGCTTAACCACTTTAAAGACCAATTGAATAAAGAGTGTCCTAATAAAGTCGGGAAAATGGCAAGCAAAACAAAATAGATCCAATCGGCAGCCGGATACGGGGCCAATCCCTCTTCCTTGAAGATCACATAGAAAAACAAAGTAACAGCACTGATTGCATACACGACAAATGTATATGTTATAGAAGAGACGCGTTTTCGAACATTTTGGCCAAATAGTAAATAACCGGTTACCAACGCACATGCGATAAGCGAAAGAATATCTCCCCAAAGCGCCATACCGCTGACTCTCAAATCTCCCCAGCTAATGACAAGGCTGCCTGCTATTGCAATGATGCCGCTCAATATTGCCTTCATTGAAAATCTTTCTTTGAAAAACAAATAGGCTCCAGCAAAAGCGAATAATGGCTGAAGGGTGACAAGCACAGTTGAACTGGCGACAGACGTGTAATTAAGCGATTCAAACCATAAAATAAAATGAAAAGCCAAGAAAACTCCTGCCGCAATCGAATATAGCCAATCCTTTTTCCCAATGAATATAAGTTCATGGCGGTATTTCACCAAAAACACCGGCAGCATAAGAAGGACGGTAAATAATAAACGGTAAAAAGCTATAACACCCGATGGAGCAGTCGCCAATTTAACAAGGATGGCCGAAAATGAAACGGATGCAACACCGATCGCCAACGCAACATAGGGATTCACTTTTGGCATTTGCATTTAAATTCCTCCTTTCAATCGGAATGACGTTACGTAGCATTGAACTCTATTCTACTATGTTAAAATTATAAGGGTAAGCTTTTTTGAAAAACGGGTATATGGCAACACACGATCTTATTCATCGATAATATTTGGAAGTGGTGAAACAAATGGAATGGACATTCGACCCGCAATCGGAACTGCAAATCCTTATAAAATTGGGCATTTCAGCTCTCCTCGGCCTAATCATCGGACTAGAGCGAGAAATGAAACGAAAACCCGTTGGATTAAAAACAAGCCTGGTCATTTCAATCGTCAGCTGCTTATTAACGATCGTTTCCATGGAATCCGCTTATAAGTTCCCAGGGAGTGAACACGTAAACATCACAATGGACCCCTTGCGTCTAGCCGCTCAGATTGTTTCTGGCGTCGGCTTTATCGGGGCTGGCGTCATTCTCCGGAGGGACAATAACAGCATATCCGGTTTAACGACAGCTGCCATCATCTGGGGAGCTGCCGGTATCGGGATTGCCGTTGGAGCAGGATTTTTTCTTGAGGCCATAGCCGGCGTCATACTATTGATTATAAGTGTCGAATTGGTGCCCTTAATCGTTACCTGGCTCGGACCGATGAAATTGCGGCAAAAAGAAATCTTTCTGCAGCTGGTGGTGAAAAATAAAGATGACATTGCCGTCGTGCTGAAAAAAATCAAAGACGAAAAAATATTCATCAAAAACCTAAGAATCAAAGATGTGGAAGAAGACCACCACCTTTTGACGCTTAAAGTATTGGTCGATCATAAAGTTAGAACATCGGAAGTGTATTATACCGTTTCCAACCTTAAGGAAATTGCACGGGTAGAGATTGAAAATGCCTAATAAGAAAACCGTTTGACTTACCCTCAAACGGTTCACTAATAAAAGGGATTCGGAATTAAACATTCCGAACCCCTTTTGAAATTCCCTTTGGATTTTCCTCAATATTAAGAGATTGATCTTCTACGAGTCCACTACGTTTAGACCATTTTTGACCCCGGGCAAGTCCAATTGCCTGCATAAACTCAATCCTCAGGTTTTATCTTTAACACCAGAATCCAACACCTAATATGCATACATGGACATTTACTATCATCCATCGGTCAGTGAGAAAGTCTAGTGTTACGTGACTTCACTGGGGCCTATTCCTTTATTTAAGGGTCCTCTATACATTTATTTTAAGTTTGCAAAATAATCAAACCGATATCCTTCTCCATACGTTTATATATAGTGAAAGGACGAACTCTGACTTGATTAAACATTTCAAAGAAAGGTGGTTAGGACAACCAGCAAGATATTGACAGGGATTTAAACAATGATCAAGAAAATAACTTCCCGAGGTGAGTAATGTTTAAAAAGATGAAGTTAAAGAGTATATGGATTATTCCCTTACTATTTGTGGTTTTTATACCAAATGTAATTGGTGCTTCTTCTACTAAATGTAAAAGCCCAGTGTTAGGGACAGGCTTTGACACCCACATCACCAACAATTCCCTTGCTGTTAGTCCGGATGAGCGAATAGCGATTGTCTCAGATAGCCGAGAACAATCCATCCTGGTCTATGATCTCGCCAAAGGCAAGTTGCGCAAAAAGATTGACGGCTTCGGTTCACCGAGAAACATCGTGTTTATTGATGACGGTTCAGAGTTTGTCGTCTCAGACAGCACGCTCGGTACACTCCGGTTTTACAGTATTAAAAATTTCACCTTGAAAGATGAAGTTGTCATTGGTCCAGGTGCATTCGGGACTGCTGTCAGTCCGGATGGAAAGACATTGTATGTGAACAATCAAGCACACAATTCCGTCACGGTCGTCGATCTGGAAAAACGAAAACCGATTGACGTCATTACCGGTTTCGCCCAACCAAGGCAAGGCATTAAAGTCTCTTCAGACGGAAAATATATCTTTGTCACGAACTTTCAAGGAGATAAAGTGTCCATCGTTGATGCCACCACTAAAAAAATCATTCGTGAAATATCAGGGTTCTCCAGTATTCGCGGAATCTCGATTACCGCTGATGGAGGAACATTATATGCCGCCAACAGCGGACGCAACAGCATTTCCGCAGTTGATACGCTAGACGGTAATATTAAGGGTGAAATCAAAGTGGGACGTGAGCCATATGGAGCGGCTCTATCGCCTGATGATAAACTCCTTTTTGCAAGCAACAAAGCTGATAATACGATTGACGTGATCAATGTCGCTGATCACCGCGTAGTTAAAACAATCGGGGGTTTCAAAGAACCAAGGCAAGCAATTGTCTTTAGCCATGACGGGGATCAGGCTTATGTATTAAATCGGGATCTCTCTATTGCGCGTGTTGATGTTAAAACATACACCATCACGGATATAATTCAGGATAAGCCAAAAAAATATAAGCTTAAAATACTAGAATCTGACGAAGTGGGGAAATATGTAGCAGATCAAGACGGAATGACACTTTATTATTTCACTAAAGATGATTCTAGTGTCAGTAATTGCAAAGGCCAATGTCTTGAAATTTGGCCGTCATTCCATGCAGATAACATCAGCTCGAATAAAGGATTCGACAAAAAAGACTTTAAAACAATCATAAGAGATGACGGACAAAAACAAACAACATATAAAGGGCACCCACTTTATTACTATGCGAAAGATAAACATGCAGGTGATATAAATGGACAAGGCGTCAATAATGTCTGGTATGTAATCAAAAAAAAGGTTTATGAGGAATAAGCGCAAGAACAAGGAATCAGGAACGCTGAAAAGTGGCACAAAAAATCGTTTAAGATAAAAACCGTTAATATTTTTGAACAGATGAAAAAAACAAACCGAGAGATGGATTAACATGATCAAATCAATTATTATTTAGTGGTAATGATTTTTTGCCTTTAATGACAGCTGGCTGCAGCTCTAATGTTGAAAAAGCGATTTCGTTGGTGTAATGGTTACATTATTATGCTTCAGGTCTTTTACCTCTAAATCGTATAAACAAAAAAACTGTAGGTTAACTTGATTCATCGCTTCTATAGTCTGATCCGTTTGACTACCCTCAAACGGTTTTTTATCATTTTTGCAAAAATCTCATATTTAATATTGACTTTTCACCAAAATCCGATAAAATAATTATTGTACCTCAATTCGGGGCATTAGCTCAGCTGGGAGAGCGCTACGCTGGCAGCGTAGAGGTCAGCGGTTCGATCCCGCTATGCTCCATACTTAGAAACCCTTGTGTATCAAGGGTTTTTTTCTTTGGCTAAAAAAAATAATAAGCGCGCGGATCATACTTTGGTCATAAAACGCTAATATGTATTAAGTGTAACTTTTAGTTGAATTAAAAACATTTACACTATCATAATCATTCTTGTTCTTTACCCAGATACTACTTCTTTACGTGCATATATCAGATAAGCTTAGAAAAAAATAAAAAATTGGTCAGTTCCTTTCAAGAATTAACCTTCATTGTGATCATTTGAATCATCACAATCTACATATACACATTTTTTGTGTGCTTTAGTAGTGGGCCTTATCTACGGTGCTTATCATTTCCAAAAGTTTGAAAGAATTTGCGATAAAATCAGCGCAAAGGAGTTAAAGAATCCTTTTATTACAAAATACACCTACCTCCTTTTAGGAAGTAGGCGCATTCAATTTATTTCAAATTTATTATCAATAAAAGCTTCGAAAAGCTTAGTTAATAAACCATTGCAATGATTTACTAACTAACAATCCTTCAGGACAATCTATGAAAAAAAGATGTGATAAGCTTCCCTAGTCTTCGAATTCCCTCGATTATTTCTTTCTCATTGGCATAACTGAACGAGAGCCGGAGAAACTCGGTTCCATCGTTTTGATCCAAGAAAAAGTATTTCCCTGGAACATATGAAACACCCTCAGCTAGAGCCTGTGATAATAAATGCGATGTATCAACACCAGGAATTCTCACCCATACAAAGTAACCACCATCTGGTACATACCAGGAAACGGATTCTGGAAGAAATTGTTCCATCGAACGGATTAACGCAGTACATTTAGAGCGATACACATCTTTTAGAAGGTCTAGTCTTTGCTCAAAATCGGTGTTTTCTAAGTATGCAGCCATTGTGCTTTGAGCAAATGGATGGTCTAAATCTTTTTTAAACCACTCTAAAGCCTTAATGAATTCACTTTCTCCTGCTATCCATCCAATCCGCATTCCTGGCGCAACAACCTTGGATAATGACCCAACGTGGAGGACCCGCCCGCTTTCATCAATAGATTTTATTGGCAGCGGATTTTTGCCGAAGGATAATTCCCCGTATGCATCATCCTCTAGAATGAGGAAATCAAACTCGATGGAAAGCTCCAATAAATGCTTCCGCCGCTCAGTAGTCATAGTCGTCCCAGTTGGATTTTGAAAGGTTGGGATTGTATATAGAAAACGCGGCAGGGTTAGACCTGTACGTTTCCTTTCATCCAGCATTTCTTTTAATCGGTATGTTTGGAGTCCCTGTTCATCTATTGATATACTAATAATTTGATTCGTATAGTTTTGAAAAATCTCTAAAGCCTCCATATAGGTGGGAGATTCTACAGCTACGACAGCAGTATCATCAAGGAGAATGCGGGCAATAAGATCTATCCCCTGACAAGCACCTGATGTAACCAAAAGCTTTTCTTCCAAAACGGAAATTCCACGCTCTGCCAACCTTTTCTGAATTTGCTGCTTTAGTCTTGCAATTCGTGGACTTCCGATATAATGGAGCGGCAAATCCTGCTCCTCATCAAGAAGTCTGGTTACAGCTACCTTGAGCTCCTCGGCAGGAACGAGAGCTGGATCCGGATAGCCTGAACTCAAGCGAATACAACCATCTGGCAGATCTGGCATCCATGCACCAGGCGGATCATTCTTAAGTGCCGCTTTAATGTTTTCAGAAAAAAAAGATTCTACATTCACTTCAACCATACACCTTTCCGTCAATCGAACCATGATTGATTTTCTCAATTTTTTTATAGATAGCTGCTTATGCAGATAATCATCAATCTTTTGCAGAAACACCCTTACATGTACTTTAGACTTTCTTCTCTGGACAACCTATTATTGATGCAAATTCAGAAGTGCCTTTTGCACTGAACTCTCTTGGCCGCTCCAATACATTAGGAGCTTTTTTCTTTAAGCTATGTGTGTATAGATTAAGTCGTTATTTTTATCTTTCAGTATCTGTAATGCAGGTAAAAGAAAGTAAAAAAGTGAAGAAGGCAGATCATCCGCCTTTCTTCACTTTTTATGAAACTCTTCGTATTTCTTAACCAAACGCTTCGGTGCCGCACGTAAATAGGCTTCTTGAATTAGAATGGTCAATTCACCCCAGCCTTCCCCATCCGGATTTTGAATGGAGACCCAGCCGTGACGTCCTATATACGGTGTTTTGAAAAAATTCTCTTTCTGCAGCAAAAATTCTTGGGTTTCCCGATCTGACTTGAACGACAATCTGAATCCATTCTCACTTTTGCCTGAAATCACGAAGGACTTTCCATTGATTTTAAAAGTATTGTGACCAAAACCATCAATATGTTCGACAGCTTCGGGCAGCGCAAGACAGATATTACGTACATTTTCAAGCATGCCTGCCGTGTCATGTAATTTCATGTTCCATTCACCTATTATAAAATCTATTTTGCATTCACATCGGGTTGATGAATTCCGAATATATTTCCTTCTGTATCAATATAGTATCCTTGCCACGCCATTCCAGGCAGGGCATATTTGGGCTTGGCGACCTTACCGCCAATCTCAATAATTTTAGCTTCCGTTACATCGTAATTTTCCACTCCCATTGTACAAGCAAATGCATTTAAAGCTTGGTTTGTTTCCGGCGGAGCACTTTGACGCTGCATCAAAGCTCCATTGACCCCAGGTTCATTCTCCTCGCCAGTTACTGCTCCAAAGTAAGGCATTCCTGCATAATCACTCCAATCTTGAAATGACCATCCGAATACCTCTCCATAAAACTTCTTTGCCCGTTCCATATCATCTACATGAATTTCGAAATGAACTAATCTTCCCATGAGATCCCCTCCTACTTTTTACAAGAATTAACCAATTCATTAAATTATCCAGTGTTTTCGCTTACAATATCCCACTTATTATTATAATAGATATGGAAATAAATACAATTATTCCAATTGAGATTAAATCAATTTTTAGAGCCTCATCATACATCCTGATATAAACCTTTTAGAATGATAACAGGAACCGTTCTTCAAAATATAGATAGTTCCGACCAACAGAATCGGCTTCATGCTCCTACTACATATCTTTTCAATTATTTTTTTAATAATTAATTCTTTTAATTTCTTATTCTATAGTGAATAGTCACTGCGTTATCCGCAGAAACCTTCGACTCCACAATACATCCAATTGCTCACTTTGTCCGTGATACCAAATATTTGCGAAACTATGTGTATATTTTTGTGAAAATTGGACGAGACTGCTAGTAAATTAAATCTAGGAGGTTATCAAAATGTTTAGATTCGGGAAAGGTAAGGCGCGAAGTAAGGTCGGTAAATTCATCGATAAGCACGGATATTCACAAGAGGAGTTTGTAAGTGCGTCTGGAATCTCACGCAATACAATAAGCAGAGTTTGCAGCGATCCAAAGTATGTGCCATCAGCTGGAGTATTAAAGAAAATCATGAAGGCAGTTCGAAGTATAGATGCTGGAGCAAAGGCAGATGACTACTTTGATTTGTAAACAAAAAGGCCCTAGCGTAATGGCCGGGGCTAAATGTATTTGTTCAATACTGTTCATACTCTCCTTATCCAGGCTCCCATGATCCATGCTTTCCTTTCACTGGAATAAAGTCATCCAGCAGCTGCATGTCCTTAACTTCCCAAGCGTACCCTCCCAGTTTATAGTCTCCTAAGAAATAATCATTGCCTGATAACGATTGTAGTAATGCCTGCATCCCGTTATTTTCATTTACCTTTAAACAATTTTCATGCTTACATATACCAATGATCATACCAGTTGGGAGGTTGCCCTTTGAGTATCCATGCTTACCAAGCAACAACTGGATTGGCTTCTCGCTTCAGAAAGCCTTATCCATTTTTTCACTAGTATGAATCGTCAGCGGACCACGAATCGTTCTCAACGACCTTGTTTCATATTTGACCTCTCCCAGGACAAATAGACTCGCCCAAGGCTGGATCATTGATAATACCTTCATTCCAACGGCCCCCAACTGAATTTAAAAATTAAAATCCCCCACTTCCATTAAGAGCGGGGGATTTTCTTCATTTTCGGATGATATGTTAATATCTTGCAGTTCATTTGTCCTTTTTAGACAAACCCTGCAGGATTTCTTTAAACAAGGGCTTGTTATCGGTTAGGGACAAAGGGGGATGTATGTATTCCGCTACATCTATTTTCGACTGACCAGTTTCTTAATGAAGCGAACAAAAGGTGAAACAACGGCTCCACGGACATTCGTGAGGGCATAACCGATCAGCCCCATTATAACCAGAGCCAATATTAAGCCTATTATCAATCCTGATGTTTCTTTAAGTTCTTCAAATACAGCATCAAATACAGCACCCATTTCTTACCCTCCCCGGCTTGCCGATGCAACTTATTTTTACGGTTTTCACCCATTTAAATTCTGAACAGCTTCATAAATCGTGTTTCTTTGAACCCTTGCACCCATTCTGGTAAATAAGGTTCATTATAACGCATTGGATGATTATGGTCGAGTTAGCACCTCTAAACGTACTATCTAATTTCATTTCCGTTATCTCTTTCTACTTATTGTCTTACCTTCTAGCTTTTCTCTTTAAGTAAATATATAAACCTCCCCTTCTTTCCACTAAAAATGCTGAAATGAAAACCTTTTCATTTGTCCATAACCGACAAAAGCGAGGCATTATTATTGTTTTTTTAGAACATTGTGAAAATTGTCGAAAAATCGTAAGCTTAATTTATTGAAATACATCTTCTTAGGGGGTGCGCTTATATGGAAGCCATTACAAGAGACTTTTTCTTATTCTTATCTAAAAATAATCTGCTTAATAATATTGCTAAGAAAAGCGGCGGAAGTTTTGCTGCTGGAAAGATCATTGGGGGAACTGATTTCCAAAGTTCCATTAAATTCATCAAACAACTTAATAATAGTGGCTTGTCGGTTACTGTCGACCATCTTGGGGAATTCGTTGATTCCAAGGAAGTGACTCAGGAACGGACGGCAGAATGCATCGAAACCATCGAAATGATCAGCAGGGAAAAACTTGATTCACAAGTTTCCCTAAAAATGACTTCATTGGGACTAGATATCGATCATAATCTCGTCATTGAGAATATGACGAAAATCCTTGATACAGCAGAAAAACATAAAGTCATGGTCACAATCGATATGGAAGATGAAGTTCGCTGTCAGGCTACAATCGATATCTTTAGACATTTCAAAGAAAAATACAGCTGCATAAGTACTGTTCTACAAGCATATTTATTCCGCACAGAGAAAGATTTGGATGACCTTGCCCAATATAAGCCATTCCTGCGTCTCGTAAAGGGTGCCTACAAGGAATCTCCCGAGGTGGCTTTTCCCGAAAAGGATGATGTAGATGAAAACTATAAAAAGTTGATTAAGCAAAGTCTTCTTAACGGAAATTATACGGCCATTGCCTCACATGATGACAAAATCATCGAATATACAAAAGAGCTGGCCAAGAAATATGACATCCCAAATACACAATTCGAATTCCAAATGCTTTATGGCATGAGGAACAAGACTCAATACGAATTGGTCAAGCAAGGTTACAAAATGCGCGTCTATGTACCATATGGTCTGGATTGGTATGGATACTTCATGAGAAGGCTTGCGGAAAGGCCATCCAATATTGCTTTTGCCTTCAAAGGGATGGTCAGAAGCTAAATATATTCAATATTCAACATTCTTGATTGCTACAAAAAATCTATTAAAAGGTGTGATTATCAATGATTTCATATAAACATGAACCATTTGTCGATTTTACAAACGAGGAAAACAAGAAAGCTTATCAGGAGGCTCTTCAAACTGTTGAAGGCTACTTAGGGCAAGACTACCCTCTTTATATCGGTGCAGAGCAAGTGACGACTGATGAGAAAATCGTTTCATATAACCCTGCAGATAAGCAAGAGGTCATCGGCCGCGTATCGAAAGCGAATAGGGACCTTGCTGAAAAAGCCATGCAAGAAGCTGTTACCGCTTTTGAAAGCTGGAAAAAAGTGAAGCCGGAAATCCGTGCTGACGTTTTATTCAAAGCTGCTGCCATCATTCGCAGACGCAAGCATGAGTTCTCTGCGTTATTGACGAAAGAAGCGGGAAAACCTTGGAATGAGGCTGATGCCGATACAGCGGAAGCGATCGATTTCCTTGAATTCTATGCCCGTCAAATGTTGACGCTTAAAGATGGTGTGCCAGTTCAAAGCCGTCCAGGAGAATTTAACCGCTATGATTACATTCCATTAGGAGTCGGCATCATCATTTCTCCTTGGAACTTCCCATTTGCCATCATGGCAGGTACAGCTGTTGCGGCTATCGTAACTGGTAACACAATCCTATTGAAACCAGCTTCGACTACGCCTATTGTTGCTGCGAAATTCGTTGAAGTGATGCTTGAAGCCGGCCTTCCAGCAGGTGTGTTGAATTTCGTTCCAGGAAGCGGGGCAGAGGTCGGCGACTACCTGGTCGATCATCCTAAAACACGTTTCATCTCCTTCACAGGTTCACGTGATGTAGGTCTGCGCATTTACAAACGTGCTTCAGAAGTGAATGAAGGCCAAGTTTGGCTGAAGCGTGTCATTGCTGAAATGGGCGGAAAAGATACGATCGTCGTCGACAAAGAGGCAGATCTTGAATTGGCTGCTCAATCGATCGTGAAATCTGCATTTGGCTTCTCGGGACAAAAATGTTCTGCTTGCTCCCGTGCTGTCATCGTAGAAGATGTGTATGATCAGGTTTTAGCTCGCGCTGTTGAATTAACAAAACAGCTTACAGTTGGTAATCCTGTAGAAAATCATTTCATGGGGCCTGTCATCGATCAAGCAGCTTTTGATAAAATCATGAGCTACGTTGAAATCGGAAACCAAGAAGGACGCATTTTGACTGGAGGAGAAGGAGATAGCTCTACAGGCTACTTCGTTCAACCGACAATCGTTGCTGATGTCGATCCGCAAGGCCGCTTGATGCAAGAAGAAATCTTCGGGCCAGTCGTTGCCTTCACAAAAGCGAAGGACTTTAACGAGGCTCTTGAGATTGCCAATAACACTGAATATGGTTTGACTGGGGCTGTCATTACGACAAATCGCCTTAACATGGAAAAGGCACGCGAAGAATTCCATGTCGGTAACTTGTATTTCAACCGCGGCTGTACTGGTGCAATCGTAGGTTATCAGCCATTCGGCGGGTTCAACATGTCAGGAACTGATTCCAAGGCAGGCGGACCGGACTACTTGCAGCTTCATATGCAAGCCAAAACAACATCCGAAACATACTGATAATGTTCCATTGAGCTATTTGAAGATGATTTGAATCCCTATGGTTTTCGTATCCTCCATTCTGGATACGGAAACCAAAATGAAGTTAAATGGAGGAAGTGACAAATAGGTTGCTTCCTCTTTTAAAACAAAAATTTATATATTTCATCACGAAGGGAGTCTTTTATGGATTACGCATTAATAATTTCGATCAGCATTTACATGGCTGGCATGCTTCTCATCGGTTACTTCGCTTACAAAAGGACATCCAATTTAAATGATTATATGCTGGGCGACCGGGGTCTTGGACCTGCTGTCACTGCATTAAGCGCCGGTGCCGCTGATATGAGCGGTTGGCTTTTAATGGGGATGCCTGGTGCCATGTTCGCAACAGGACTAAGTTCAATCTGGATCGTAATCGGGCTGACATTAGGAGCCTACGCGAACTGGCTGTATGTTGCACCAAGATTGAGAACCTATACGGAAGTCGCCAATAACTCCATTACGATCCCCGCTTTCCTGGAAAATCGTTTTGGCGAGGGCTCACGGATCTTAAGACTCATTTCCGCTTTGGTTATCCTAATATTCTTTACCTTTTACGTTTCTTCCGGAATGGTATCAGGCGGAGTGTTATTCCAAAGTACATTTGGCCTTGATTACCATACAGGTTTATGGATCTTGACAGGTGTCGTCGTTGCCTATACTTTATTCGGCGGATTCCTGGCAGTAAGCTGGACAGACTTTGTTCAAGGAATCATCATGGTCGTTGCCCTGGTTCTTGTACCGATCGTCACCCTTTTCCATGTTGGCGGTTTCGGTCCTTCGATCGACACGCCACGTTCCATTGATCCAGCTCTATTGAACATTTTCACAGGGACGAGCTTTTTAGGCATCATCTCATTGTTTGCCTGGGGACTGGGTTACTTCGGACAGCCTCATATCATTGTCCGCTTTATGGCAATCAGTTCTGTTAAGGAAATAAAGAAAGCCCGTAATATCGGGATGAGCTGGATGATTTTCTCCAGTATCGGTGCGATGTTGACTGGATTCATCGGAATCACGTATTATTCCCAGAACAACCTGAAGTTAGCTGATCCTGAAACGATTTTCATAGAGTTAGGGGAAATACTATTTCACCCATTCATTACTGGTTTCTTGATTTCAGCAATACTGGCAGCCGTCATGAGCACGATTTCTTCGCAGCTTTTGGTTACAGCCAGCTCTTTAACCGAGGATATATACAAAACCTTCTTCCGTCGTTCCGCTTCAGATAAAGAACTTGTTTTCCTCGGCAGACTTTCCGTACTGATCATTTCAATCATCGCGCTTATTCTCTCTTGGGAGAAAAATGACACGATCCTTGGACTTGTCGGGTACGCGTGGGCTGGATTCGGTTCTTCATTCGGTCCATTGGTCTTACTAAGCCTCTGCTGGAAACGGATGACAAGATGGGGGGCATTAGCAGGGATGGTCGTTGGTGCCGCTACTGTAATCTTCTGGTCCATGGCCGGATTATCCAATACGCTTTATGAAATGATTCCTGGTTTTGGCGCAAGCTTGATTGCCATCGTCCTGGTCAGTCTTCTAACAGCAAAACCATCAAAAGAAGTAGAAGCGAAATTCGAAGAATTCGAAAAAACTTTAAAACAAAAATAAAACCCCTAAAAGGAACGGTATTTTTTCATATACCGTTCCTTCTTTGTTCTTGCCCCTATACACATCTTCCGTTTAAAAGTATTATTAAACTAAGTTATCTTCCAATTCAAAAAACAGGGGGCCATATATGTCATTAGAAAAAATCCTGACTCTCACAAACATCAACGATATAACGGATATGGTCAGCACTTATTTAAAAAAACCAGTCGTCATCGAAAATGACCAATTTTTATTGCTGGCATATAGTTCATATTATATCGAACACTTCGACCAAGCCAATCGGCAAACCATCTTCACAAAGCATTGGCCGATTCCAATTCTGGAGAAATTCATGGATGAGGGCATTGTCGAACAGCTTAAAACGGTGGAGCATCCATTTAGGGTGAAACAAATCGAGGAAATCGGCTTAAATCAAAGAGTCGTTGTAAGCGCTGTCCACAAAGGGCAGGTATTCGGATTCATTTGGGTCCAAGAAACGGAAATGATGACTGATTCCGAATTGGAATTTTTACATGAGGTTTCCCATCATATTGGCAAGCTCCTCTATCAGAAAAAACAGATAAACATGAAAAAAGATGAAGAGAAAAATGAGTTTTATCAAAAGGTCATTGACGAAGTCTATCAAACTGAAAACCAAATAAAATGGGAAGCAGCCAATATGAATCTTCTCATTCCGGAAACATTCCTTATTAATGTCTTTACCATCGCTCAATCCGATGCGGAACATTTCGATGAATTAGCGGATACAGTCAGTCTATTCGCCAATGCATTGAATCATTTTTCCCATGTATTCACAAACCAATTGAAAATCATCGTCCTGATTGGCAGCAATGGTAAAGGGAAAGACCTGCTTTCTGATAGCGCCAATGATTTAACGAACACGGTTCTTGCCCAATTCAATGATCAAAGGGTGTTCCCGGGAATCGGAAATGAGTATTCTTCGATTCTTCAATTAAGAAAATCCTATCTCGAAGCCCTTGAAGTGATCAACGCAGCCAAGTTCATCGGTGAACCTGAACAGCTCCCCTTCCAATATAGCAAGCTTGGGATTTTCCGTTACCTCGAAATGATCTCCAACCATCATACTAAAACGAATTATATCAATACGGATTTAGAGATACTTCAAAAGAAGGACCAGGAAAGCCAAACCAAACTCCTTCAAACAATGGAAATATATCTGTTTAACAATTGCCGGATCAAACCGACAGCTGAACAGCTATACATTCATACCAACACATTGAAATATAGATTGAATCAAATAACCGATCTCACCTCAATCGATTTTGATGACTTTCATTCAAGAATGCAACTATACATCGATTTACAGCTTATAAAGCAGAGATCTTAAGGCATTCCTATTTTGAGGCCGAGAGCTTCAAACATCTAAGGAGAGAGGAAAAGCAGCTATTCTGCCGTGTTCCTCTCTCCTTATACATTGTTTGTACGCTTTTATCATATCAAGTCCAATCGGCTGTTTTATTTACCTATACACTTGCATAGTCAGTGGGATGCATATGATTTTGACACCGATTAATTTTTATAAATATTACCTTCCAAAAGATCTTCCAAAGTTGTATGATCCAGCAATTCTGCCACTTGATCTCTAATCAGTGCCCAAAGGGGTTTTAATAAACAGTTATTATCTTCAAGGGGACAATATTCATATGCTGTAATACTTACACAGCTCATAGGGGCAAGCGGTCCTTCTAAGTCCCGAATTACGTTTCCAATGATAATCTGATTGGGCAATTCCTTTAAGCTATACCCTCCGTAGACCCCCCTTTTACTTTTAACATAACCGTGACTTTTTAAATGTAAGAGAATTTGCTCCAGATATTGAGGCGACACTAACGTCTCATTCGCAACATCTTTTATCTGCATGAGTCCTTTTTCGTTCTTTGCTAAAGCTATTAAAGCTCTTAATGCATATTCCCCCTTACTTGAAATCTTCATATGATCATCACTCCCAGCCAATACACTTTATATCATGCTATTTTATGAATGAAGATTATATACGTGGAATTTTGTGTCTATTTCATTCCTGGAAATGCACATCTATATACTTTATTCATACTATATTTCAGAAAGTTGACAAATTTAATCATGTTTCTATGGAATCAATTTAATATAGAAAGAAAATATTAAAACCCTTTAATAACGGGACAAGTTCAACTTCCTCATTGTAAAAAATGAACACTATCTTATTTGCAAGGAGACGCGAAGAATGGATTTTTTAGAGTCTGTCAAATGCACTTTCGATAATTTACCCTCGTATGATGAAGGTAATTTAGTACAAGCCGTTCAATCTTTAAATCTAACTTTTCATGAGGTTTCTAAGTATGTTACTGAACCGATGGATTTAGAATACGGAAGGAATGTTATTTACAAATCCGAAAATGTCGAAGTAATTGTCATTCATTTACCTAGTATGGCCAGGACTTTTATCCATGATCATGGATTGTCTATTGGATGCATTTTTGTGGTAGCTGGTGATTTTTTAAACGTATTATATAAGTCGGAAGACAAAGAATCTAATCCAATTTATGATCAAATAGAGGAGTTTTCCCAAAATGATATCCTCCTTGTTAAAGAAGATACCATTCACATGATGTATAATCCCACCACTTCTCCTGTTATTACCTTTCATATTTACACTCCACCATTAAAAGGCGGAACAATCTATACTTCCCCATAAGATAATCATCATCCAAATATATGAGTATATCAAATAATCTAAAAGAGAAAGAGATGTTATATTTCACAATCAAAAAAACCATGGTTCATTAGGAGGATGTTATGAATTCGCAAGGCGATCAATTTATCCAAAGCTTACAAGACGGAAGAAGTGTTTGGTTAAACGGAACAAAAATTGATGTCACAACAGATGAGAACTTTAAAGGTACATTAACTACGATCTCTGAGTTATTTAATATGATGGATGATTCACAAAAGAGAAACTCGGTAGGCTACCTTAGTCCTAAAACGAAAGGGTTTGTCCATTCAGCCTTTTTAGTTCCACACTCTTATGATGATTTACTGAGGAGGAGGATAGCTTTTGAAACTTGGAGTCAAACAACAGATGGCGTGATGAGCCGTTTGTCAGACTATGCTAGATCAAGGTTAACAGGATGGTATGCATCGCGGGAGGACTATAAAAAGTTTGATGAACACTTTCCCCATAAAATTAAAGCTTATTATGAGGAAGCAAGAGATAAGAATCTTTTTTTAAGTGTAGTGCAACGAGATCCTCAGATTAACCGTGCCAATCAATCCTTCAAAGATATAAAGGATCTAGGATTATTAAGAATTACAAAAAAGACGAGTGATGGTGTTTTCTTAAGTGGAGCCAAAATGATTGGTACCGCAGCACCCTATTCGAATGATTTAATTGTATATCCCCTCGTAAATCTGAAAGAAGAACAGGAATCCATAGCTCATATGCTTATTGTTGCGGCCAACTCTCCTGGATTGCATATGGTTTGTCGGGAATCCTTTGCTGCAAATCAGACAAAAATAGTGGATTCTCCTCTAAGTTCAAGGTACGACGAGATGGATGCTTTATTAATTTTTGACAATGTATTCGTCCCCTGGGAACGTGTTTTACTTTACGACAACGCTGATGCTTTGCTGCAAATTAAATTGAATCCCGCATCAAATGGCTTAGCGTACCATCAGGCTATCGTTCGGTTATTAACTAAGCTGGAATTCGTTACAGCAATAGCTTGTGAGATTGCTGAAGCAATAGGGGCCGATGCCTATCTGCATGTTCAAGAAAAAATAGGGGAACTATTAATCCAGGTTGAAACGATTAGAGCATTATTGATAGCTTCGGAAAGGGAAGGAAATCTAGATCAATATCAAACGTTCATCCCAAATTTCACGTACATTGAAACAGCAAGAAACCTCGGGACCAAATATTATCCCCGTGCCATAGAAATTTTACAGCTCATAGGAGCCGGAGGATTCATTCAATTACCCTCAAGTGTACAGGACTTCCAAAGTCCCTTATCGGATTTGCTGAAAAAATATTTTAAAGGAGCGAATCTGGAGGCAGAAAAGAGAACAAAACTATTTAAATTAGCCTGGGATCTTGTGGGGAGTCCTTTAGGATCTAGGCATGAATTATATGAACGTTTTTATGCAGGAGATCCAATACGCAATATAGCTAATCAGTATAATAATTATGATAAAAAAAGATTTAAACAAATGTTAGAAAAATATTTAGATCATTAATAGTTAGGGTCACAGCAAAATATTCCAAGCAGGAAGTCCATCAGCTTTGATTTAAGCGGAAGACCATGATGAAACAGGTACTGTAATTTGAAAACCTTCTTTAACTTTGCACTTTATTGATCCAAGAGCCACATGAAAAATCTATTTAAAATCACGATAACTCCATAGATCCAAGCTAATTTAACGCTTTTAAGGGACAAAAGTAATCCTACTGGAACCAAGAAAATAAATGCCTCCAGCATGAAATGAAGTTTCGCTGATAGTTGTATACTGGCCTAGGGGAACCAAATAACCCCCAGAGGACCGCTATTCCAAGTGGGATGACAATGCTTAAAATACCTTTCATAATACCGGCATTTCCCACTTTGAAACCCCAATGACCGTATACAGCAAGTGCAAAAATTTCTAATGAAAATCGAAGGGATAAGTTTACCATTTGCAAGACTGCCAGAAAACCCATTTTAACCTTCCACCAGATCATATTTATCTTTATTCATTACAATTGAATGGATTCCCTCTATATATGTATTTAGCAGAATAGAAAAACTTTTATCGATATCAATTGGCATTCCAAACCCACCCATTTTTTCAATTGAAGTAAAACCATGTAAAATACTCCTTAATCCTCTCACCAAGTGAATCGCCATTTCTTCCTTTAAATCATAGGCTTGTAGTACTTGGACAACAAGCTCCACAACTGCTTGCTGTGCTTGCTGTAATTCCATGTCTTCAGAATTTTGAAAACGGGTGGTGGCATCATAAAGGCCTGGATGAACTCTAGTAAATTCAACATACGCCTCACTAAGTGCCCTGATTGCATCATCACCGGAACGTCCCACTGCTGCTTGAATCATGTATTCATAAAGTTTTTTAACTCCATTTACTGCTAGTTTCTGTTTTAATCCATTTAGGCCGTCTAAATGGTTATATAACGAGGGGGGCCGTATTTGTAATTCTTCAGCCAACTGGCCTAAAGTAAGATGATCAAGGCCGTTTTCATCAACTAGTTCAGTCGCTTTCTGTAAAATGATAGACAAATCCAACCTTATACGTTGAGACATTCATTTTAACCTCCTTTTTCATTGTTGAAGTTTTAATTCGGCTTCAACTATTGCTCTGTCCATAGAATTCCCAGGGTGTTCCAGCATCTTTCCATGACCTACAGCAAGTAAAGCTGGTTTATGACTTCTTAATTTCTTTGCACTTTCAAGTGCGATGAGTTTATCCCATGTGGCAAAGGCCGGGAATGGAAATAAAGGTTTGATCATTCCAGAAACCGCAGTTCCACCTCTTGTTTGCAGGGCATCCCCGACAATTAAACTATGATTACGGGTATCAAGAAGCGATATCGAACCAGGGGTATGTCCAGGTGAATAAATAACTTCCAATGAACCGATACGGTCACCCTCTTTAAGCAGTAAGTCTGGTCGAGTTTGAATATTCTTAGGGACTCCGCCACGGATTGGGTTTTCATTTTGCAGGAGCGTGACATCACCAGCAAGTAATGATGCTTCCCTAATAGAAATACTCACTTGTACATCAGGCATTGATGCTTTTAGCCCGTCAAGTGCACCAACATGATCATCATGAGCATGAGTAACTATTATTCTTGTTATCGGTTTTCCAATAATTTGCGCCGCTTTCATTATGCTTTTTCCGCTATAGGGTAATGCTGCATCTACTAGTGTAAGGCTATTCTCTTCCTCTACTAAATAACAGTTTACGGGAAATACACGTGGCATGAAAGATAGTTGAAATACTGTACCAACCTTTGTCATCTTCATCTTTAATCAAACTCCTCCCTCTAAACTAATATAATTAATAATAAAACTAATATGATTAGTTTTACAATATTATTCCACAATTAACTAAAACTTTCAGTCTCACAATAATGCTAACAAAATATCCTAGTTATCGAAAAAACCATAAAAAACCAGCTCTCAATTACCTTGAGCTGGTTTTTCATGTATCACATCATATCAATTTATTTTCAGGAAACATTTTCCTTGTCGCCGACATATTCATTCTCCCAAAAATCGGCGTTCTTAATGCCTAACGGTTTGGGGTCGAAAACGGGATCCAAACCTTTCTTCTTTTGCCTCTCATAATCCTTTAAGGTAATAAGTGCTGGTTTAGCGAGAATTAAAATGGCAATGACATTGAGCCATACCATAATCCCTAATCCAGCATCACCTAATGCCCAAGCCAGCTCTGCCGTACGAATGGTTCCATAGAAACTGGCCGCAAGAATGATGAGTTTCAATGCAAACATGGCCCACTTACTATTCCGCTTGCGCATTAAATAAGCAATATTCGTTTCTGCAATATAATAGTATGCCATGATCGTCGTAAAAGCGAAGAAGAAAAGCGCAACAGCAACAAACCCAGCACCAAATCCCGGTACTGCGCTATCGATGGCTGCTTGTGTATACCCCGGACCCGGTGTTACTTTTCCTAAATTATTGACAATATATGAACCATTTTCTGCTTGTGTATTATACATGCCTGTGAATAAAATCATAAATGCTGTAGCAGAACAAACGAACAATGTATCGATATAGACAGAAAATGCTTGTACAAGACCTTGTTTGGCAGGGTGCGAAACTTCTGCCGCAGCAGCCGGGTGAGCACCTGTGCCTTGCCCCGCCTCATTCGAATAAACTCCGCGTTTCACTCCCCAGGCTATCGCCATTCCGATGAGCCCGCCAAATGCAGAATCCATCCCGAAGGCACTTCTGAATATTAATGAAATGACATCTGGTAATTCTGTAATATTCATTATGACGATGACAACAGAAAGTAATATATAGCCCAGGGCCATGAACGGTACGATTATTTGCGCAGCATTAGCTATCCGTTTTACACCACCGAATATAATGAAACCAAGTAAAAGGATGATAGCTATACCTGTGATTGCAGGTTTAATGCCAAATGCATTCTCCATTCCGGCAGCAATTGAATTGGACTGGACACCAGGCATCAGCACGGCCATGGCTATTAGTGCAGCGAGTGCAAAGAGAACAGCGAACCACTTCACTCCCATTCCTTTTTCAATATAATAGGCAGGGCCCCCTCGATATTGACCGTCTTGTTTGACTTTATATATTTGAGCTAAGGTCGATTCCACAAACGCACTTGATGCTCCTATGAAGGCTATGGCCCACATCCAAAAAACGGCACCAGGACCACCAAAAGCGATAGCCGTCGCCACGCCAGCAATGTTACCTGTACCGACCCGACCCGAAAGAGCTATGGATAAAGCCTGGAAAGAGGAAACGCCCGCTTCTGAACTTTTCCCTTGGAACATCAAAACGACCATTTCCTTAATATGCCTCACTTGCAGAAAACGGGTCAAAATCGAGAATACTAAACCTACTCCCAATAAAATGTAAATGACTGGCGTGCTCCATAAAACTCCATTTAAAGCCGTAATAAAATCAGACAATCAAGCTCCCCCTTTGATTATATTTTGAAAATTCAAACTTATCTATTTTTGATTATATTTCATCTTAATGCATTAAACAATAGTTTTTGCGTCAAAAGACCTAACATGCCATTCTTTTATTTTTCCAACTGAGATATCCATACTTTCCTCCCGAATTGAAAAAAACGCCAGCAATTCCGCCGGCGTCATGTTTTTGCATATAGGTCAAGATACTCTAATCGCACTGAGTATTTCCTGCTCCAATTGATTGGTTCTCTCCATTTTTGTCGATTCTGACCATCCAAAATATCCAGCCATATAATCGATCACTGCATTTTTATGCGTTTGGACTAAATCAATATCGAATAACAAGGTGCCGGTCCTGCGGAAGAAGAAGTCCACTGGAGTTGCAGCCATTTCATGATCAAGTGCGTATTTCAGCTGTACGAACAACTTCTGCGGAACACCAGTGCTTATTCCTCCGTTTCCTTCGCTTTTGGCGATATTGAATAACACAGGTGCGTTAGACCCGTACATAGCCAATATATCCTCGGAGTCTTTAACAGCAAGTCCTGAGTCTACCCCCATTTGAATATTTTGCTTGATATAATAGGAGAAGTTGCTTGATCCCCCGACATCCCCGCCCGAAATCGGCATTCCTTTAGTGCTGCTGGCTCGGTAAGTCTTATTGGACTGCTGGGAAAGCTTCCCTGCCACAAGGTCGACCGTCGTTTTTGCCATTTTGCGATAACCGGTCAATTTCCCTCCAGCAATCGTGATAAGGCCCGAATCGGACTCCCAAATTTCATCTTTCCTTGATATTTCAGAAGGATCTTTTCCTTCTTCAAGAATCAACGGTCTCACTCCAGCCCAGCTTGATTCGATATCTTCATCCGAAATTTCCACTTCCGGAAACATATAATCTATCGCCTTTAATAAATAGGCACGGTCTTCGGATGTAACGGTTGGCACTGCAGGATCACCATCATAAAAAGTGTCCGTAGTCCCTACATAAGCCTTACCGGCTCTCGGGATGGCAAAAATCATCCGTCCATCTGGTGTATCAAAATAAAGCGCCTGCTTCAATGGGAATTTCGATTGGTCGATGACCACATGAACACCTTTTGATAACTTCAGCGTTTTCCCTTTTTTCGATTGGTCTTTCTCTCGGATGGAATCAACCCATGGACCTGCTGCATTAATAACTTTGTCTGCGTATATATCATAAACATCACCCGAAAGTAAATCAGCAACTTGGACGCCGTTCACCTTTCCATTTTCATACAATAATTTTTCTACCTTTGTATAATTTATCGGTGTTGCACCTTTATCGACTGCTGCCTTCATGACTTCGATCGTCAGACGTGCATCATCTGTCCGGTATTCAACATAATGGCCTCCGCCTTTAAGCCCTTCTTTCTTTACAAGGGGTTCCATTTTCAGTGTTTCACTAACCGATAGCATTTTCCTTCGTTCGCTTTTCTTAACGCCTGCCAGGAAATCATAGACTCGGAGTCCAATGGATGTACTAAATTTCCCAAAGGTGCCGCCTTTATGCATCGGGAGCAGCATTCTTTCTGGTGTAGTCACATGTGGCCCATTTTCATAAACAATCTCTCTCTCTTTTCCAACCTCAGCAACCATTTTTATTTCAAATTGCTTAAGATATCGCAGACCACCATGGACAAGCTTTGTTGAACGGCTTGATGTGCCTGCCGCAAAGTCCTGCATTTCAACCAATGCCACTTTCATTCCACGGGTCGTTGCATCCAGGGCAATTCCTGCACCGGTAATTCCCCCACCAATGACTACCACATCATATTTTTCTTTTTTCAGAAGTTCGATCGTTTCTTTCCGATATAAATTTGAAAACCTCATGCCTGACTCCTCCTTTAAGTAATGCCTTCCATTGTCAATTAGCCTGTATTACTCGTGAGTTCTACACGTTTACTCGTCAATTCGTGCTGTTTACTCGTGAATTCTGCACGTTTACTCGTGAATTCGCGCTGTTTACTCGTGAATTCGCGCTGTTTACTCGTGAGTTCGCGCTGTTTACTCGTGAGTTCGCACTGTTTACTCGTGAATTCGCGCTGTTTACTCGTGAATTCTGCACGTTTACTCGTGAATTCGCGCTGTTTACTCGTGAATTCTGCACGTTTACTCGTGAATTCGCGCTGTTTACTCGTGAGTTCTGCACGTTTACTCGTGAGTTCGCGCTGTTTACTCGTGAGTTCGCGCTGTTTACCCTTATATTCAATTGGTTCATTTGTTCTCATAGTGTCCATATAGATATTAATATCCCTAATCTGCCTTTAAAAACAAAAAAGAGAGACCATAAATGCACATTATCGAATTCACGATAACGCATTCATGGTCTCTCCTGTTCTCCGGCCGAGTTATTAACTTGATTTTAGTATATCATACTCTAGCTTATATTAGAAAGACTTCGCTTTGTTTTTTATTTAAAAGCCATTGCTGCATGTACAGCTTTTTTCCAGCCTTCATATAATTTATCTCTATCTTGCACTTCCATGGATGGTTTAAAGGTTTTGTCCACCGCCCATTGCTGAGATATTTCTTCTTGATCCTTCCAATACCCGACAGCAAGGCCCGCCAAATACGCCGACCCGAGTGCCGTAGTTTCGTTTATTGTCGGCCTTTCGACTGGCACCTGTAATAAATCGCTTTGGAACTGCATTAAAAAGTCATTTTTGACTGCCCCGCCATCCACTCTCAATGTCTGCAGCTCGATTCCCGAATCCGCCTCCATTGCATCAAGGACATCCTTCGTTTGATACGCCAGTGATTCAAGTGTGGCACGAATGAAATGTTCTTTTGATGTCCCGCGCGTCAAACCAAAAATGGCTCCCCGTACTTCACTGTCCCAATATGGAGTCCCAAGGCCTACAAAAGCCGGTACTACATATACTCCATCTGTACTTTCCACCCGCTTTGCATAAGCTTCGCTGTCCTTGGCATCATTAAGCATCCGCAGACCATCACGCAGCCATTGGATTGCGGAGCCAGCTACGAATATACTGCCTTCCAATGCATATTCAACCTTCCCATTCAATCCCCAAGCAAGTGTCGTCAATAGTCCGTGTTCGGAACTGACAGCCTTGGCTCCCGTATTCATAAGCATGAAACAACCTGTTCCATACGTATTTTTTGCCATTCCTTCATTAAAACAAGCTTGGCCAAATAATGCCGCCTGTTGGTCACCGGCTGCTCCTGCGATTGGAATCGACTGGCCGAAGAAATGATATTCAATCGTATGGGCATACACTTCGGAAGAAGGTCTAACCTCTGGCAGCATCGACTTCGGCACAGTCAATATCTCCAGCAGTTCTTCATCCCATTTCAGTTCATGGATATTGTACATCAATGTCCGGGATGCATTGGAATAGTCCGTTACGTGAGCTTTGCCTCCTGAAAGCTTCCAGATCAGCCAAGTATCGATGGTACCGAATAACAGCTTGTCTTCATCTGCCCTTTGTCGTGCCCCTTCCACATTATCGAGGATCCATTTCACTTTCGTTCCGGAAAAATAAGCATCTATCAACAATCCCGTTTTATCCCGGAATAGATCATTAAGTCCCTTCTCCTTCAAATCATCACAGATTTCACTTGTTTGCCTTGACTGCCATACAATCGCATTATAAACAGGGGTACCCGTTTCCTTATCCCAAACGACTGCCGTTTCACGCTGATTGGTGATCCCGATACCGGCAATTTGCTCTGGCTTTACACCTGATTCCGATAGTACACCAGCAATTACCGCTAAAATTGATCCCCAAATCTCATTGGCGTTATGCTCGACCCAGCCCGGCTTAGGGAAATGCTGCGTGAATTCCTTTTGGGACGAGTGGACGATCTCGCCTTTTTCGTTAAACAAAATCGCCCGTGAACTAGTTGTTCCTTGATCCAATGATAAGATATATTTTTCCATACTGTGTTTCCCCCCTTTTTTAATTTAACTAGCCATGTTGCTAATTTCTAACTCACTTGATTGCTTTTTGCCAAAAGTATATGCTAACACCAATATTATCAGACTTGCTCCTAAAACAGCCCAAAAGGCTGTCGTCAATTCACCTAAAAAGACCGCTTTATAGAAAACAGCTCCAAGTGCTCCACCGACAATCGGACCAACAACAGGAATCCAAGCATAGCCCCAATTTGATTTTCCCTTACCCGGTATTGGCAGCAGGAAGTGAGCAATACGAGGTCCAAGGTCACGGGCAGGGTTTATGGCATAGCCTGTCGTTCCTCCTAGCGACATCCCGATAACAACAATCAATAAACCGACAGCAAATGGGTTCAGACCTTCTGTAAACTCGCCGGCTCCAATAAACAATAAGCCAAGAACAAGGATGAACGTACCAATCATTTCACTTAATAGATTTGAAAAAGTATGTGGGATAGCCGGTGAGGTTGAAAACACACCAAGCTTTGTACCTGGATCCTCCGTAGCTTTCCAGTGAGGTAAATAATGTAGGAATACAAGAGTCGCACCTATAATTGCCCCTATCATTTGGGCCATGATGTACCCTGGCACATCAGCCCAAGGAAAATCTCCATTGATAGCTAATGCTACTGTAACAGCCGGGTTTAAATGTGCCCCGCTTATGGAACCCACTGCAAAGACACCCATTGTAACAGCCAGTCCCCACGCAATCGTGATGACAATCCAGCCAGCATCCTTGGCATAAGATCCTTTTAAGGAAGATCCCGCCCCAATGCCTGCACCAAATAAAATTAAAATCATCGTGCCTACTACTTCTCCCCAAAATGGAGTCATGAATAAAACCCCTCCCCTGATAAATTTTAAAAACCAAATAAAAAAGGAGATTCACAGCAGAAATATCCTCATAATAATAATGAGTATATCTGTTGTGAATCTCCTAGTCTCCGTCACATATATTAACTTATAATTTACAATATACTAGTTTGTGAAAACGCTGTCAATTATTTTGCGAGGAATTATTCTATTTTTCTGTAATTTTTTTCAACTTCCTCGTTCGACCCCATTAAACGATATCCCATAATTCAGTTTTGGAAGTGGTGATTGACGAAGCTCCAGCATCAAGGGCGTTCAGGACTTCATCCGAAGTACGTATGAGGCCGCCTGCAAAAATCGGTGTTTGTAATCGTTCCTTCACTTCCTTAATCATCCATGGCATGGCGCCCGGCAAAACTTCGATATAATCCGGCTTGGTTTTCTGCACCAGCTTATAACTTTTCTCCAGAGCATGTGAATCTATTAAAAAGATTCGCTGGATGGCAATGACCCCTTTTTGCTTCGCTTTCAAAATGACGCTTGATTTAGTCGATATCAACCCATATGGATTATACTCCTGGCAAATGAATTCTGTCGCATATTCATCACTTCTTATGCCATGGATCAAATCGACATGATAAATCATTTTCTTATTATGCTGCTTTGCCATCATACTTACGTTTTTCAATTGTGATATATGCAAATCAAGAAACACACCTATTTCATAGGAACTTTCTAAAAATCTTTCGAAATCCTTCATGCTTGCTGAAGCAGGCAAAATCTTCTGGTCCATTATTTCCCCCCTTATTTCCTGGAAAACTATAAGTAATTTAGTATATTTTATTGAGCTTGATTTATCAAACACATTGTGAGGTATGGCATTTCAACCTACCCTTACACTAACATACCTGGCATCCCCTTTAAATATTGTGGCTAAAAACGATCCATCATATTGAAAGTTTCATTTTCAATGCACCTTCGACCAGCTCATATGATTTAATTGTGCCAACGGGGATTTTTCTCACGATGTTCCAAGCATTAACATTCATTTTGATCGTTCTATTTTCGAATTCAAAAAATGGCGGTTTGTTAAATATCCTTTGGTTAATGAAATTCCTGTCAATAGGCTCCATTTCCACTAATTCAAATAAAATTGTTCTTTTTTCCACATGAAGCGGTTTTAATGTAATCCGGAAAGCTACGTTTTTCTTTAACATCATTTTTTTCACTTCCATCGTTCCGGAAAGCACTATATGCTTTGGCGTAATCTCGACTTTAATATCCTGACCATATGATTTCATTCTTAAGATTTTCTCTATCATGGCTTCAGTTACCGTTATCGGTATGCCATTTTTGAATGGACTGAATGTACTCATCCTTGCATTCCCCTCCTGCCGCTCAAATGAAACGTCGGTTATAGCATATGCCGGGTTCCCTGATGTAGTTAACATTTCAGCCCATATTAATAATCGGTATATTCGAAATCTTCCACCTTCATTACTTGACCTTTATAAAAACTACCTGTATAGTCTTAATTAATTTAATAGACAACTCTTATCCAGAGAGGTGGAGGGACTGGCCCTTTGATGCCTCAGCAACAGACTGATCATGTACTGTGCTAATTCCAGAAGTGTAGAAACTTGAAGATAAGAAGAGTATATAGCTTTGCTGCCAACACCTCTTCTTATTTTTAAGAAGAGGTGTTTTATTTTTAGGCTGTTTTCACATACTTTGTTGCTATTTACCAGGTAGTGAGTTGTGGTTGATTTCCCCTCCAGATGCTCGCTTTCCGCGGGGCGGGCGGTGAGCCTCCTCGGCGTAAACGCCTGTGGGGTCTCACCTGTCCCGCTGCTCCCGCAGGAGTCTCGAACTTCCGCTCCAATCAACCTTAAATAGTTTCGTTTTAAAAACAACAATCTTTACGAAAAGAGCCTATTTTTAAAAGGAAAGAAGGAATGCAACATGTCAATCACATTAACGAAGGCACCATTCAGGGCCGATCACGTCGGAAGTTTATTAAGACCTGAACGTTTACATATTGCCAGAAAGCAATTTAAGGAAGGTACCATTTCAGCAGAGCGGCTTCGTGAAGTTGAAACCGAAGAAATCAATCGGATTGTCGAAAAACAAATTGAAGTTGGATTAGAGGCCGTGACGGATGGTGAGTTCAGACGAACATGGTGGCACTTTGACTTCCTCGAACATTTAAATGGCATCGAGGGATATGTGACTGAAAAAGGTCTCACATTCGATGGTGTGGAAACAGAGAGATATAACGTTCGCAATACCGGGAAGGTTTCATTCAATCCTGAACATCCCTTCATTCGCGATTTCATTGAATTGAACAAAATCGTGAACGGACGCGCCGTTGCCAAGCAAACCATTCCCAGTCCGAATCAATTATTTGCTGTAGGCATTCATAATAAAGACATCTACCCTGATATTGAAGACTATGCTAATGATATCATCAAAGCGTATCAGCATGCTTTGAAGGCTTTTTATGAAGCAGGTGTACGTTATCTTCAATTGGATGATGTATATATTGCCAGACTTTCAGCTCCAGACTTCCAGTTCAAAGATGGAAAATATACGAGGGAACAATTAATCGATCTTGCACTTCGCGTAATTAATGGCGCATTGGAAGGCAAACCAGAAGACCTTGTCGTCACTACACACCTATGTCGTGGGAACTACCAGTCGACTTGGGCGTTTGAAGGAAGCTATGCCCGTATCGCCCCAACTTTATTGGCAAAAGAAACAGTGGATGGATTTTTCTTGGAATATGATGATCAACGCTCAGGAGATTTCAAGCCATTGGAATACATTCCAAATGGCGGTGCACGGGTCGTACTGGGTGTCGTCACTTCAAAAAATGGAGAAATCGAAGACAAGGAAGCTGTTAAGGCACGCATTGAAGAAGCCTCGCACTTCGTTCCTCTCGAACAATTATGCTTAAGTCCACAATGCGGCTTCGCCTCCACCCATCACGGCAACAAGCTGACCGAAGAACAGCAATGGGAAAAGCTGAAATTCGTCGTTGATGTAGCAAAAGAAGTATGGAAATGATTTTTTAGCGGAGACTTTAATTCTGATTTACAGGATTTGAACAACCTAATCGGCCCGCACTGATAAGGGAGCCGATTAGGTTCTTGCAATAATACATTTCCATTCCTTTAATGACTCTTTAGATAACGGTATCAAGTTTTGCTATTTATGAAACTAACGATGAATGATAAAACCATTTGACATATCGATAATTCTCGATATAATGAAATGTATGAAAACAATCGAGATATTTAAAGCATTATCCAATGAATCCAGGTTGCAAATCTTACAATGGCTCAAGGCGCCTGAACTCCACTTCACCCCTCATGAGGGAATAGACATGAAGGAAACCGGCGTTTGCGTAAGTCAGATTACCGAAAAATTAAACATGACCCAGTCCACGGCCTCTCAATACCTCTCGATGCTTCTTAGAGCAGGATTGATTAAAACGGAGCGGATAGGAAAGTTTACGTATTACAAACGAGATGAAGAGGCAATCTCAAAAATTACTGATTTCTTGAAAGAAGAAGTATGAAAATGAACCTGATCCGTACCTTAGAGGGTTGGGTTCATTTTTCTCTCTAACATTTCGATATTTCGCGATATGTTTATTTTTTATTCATACATATTAACATATTGCGATATGTCTTTATATAAAATTAATAATCATTAATGAGGAGTGAATCTATTTTGCTTAATACATGGAAAATTTACATGTTAGCGATTATCAGTTTTTTAGTAGGAACATCCGAATTCATCATATCCGGAATTTTGGATAAGATTGCGGATTCTCTTGGAGTGACCCTTGCTGCCGCAGGACAGCTCATTACAATTTTCTCCCTTGTCTACGCAATCGGTACACCCATTCTCATGGCTTTGACAGCAAGTTTAGACAGACGAAGATTAATGTTGTATTCCCTTGGACTATTCGTAGTGGCCAATCTGCTTGCCTTTCTATTACCAGGCTTTGGACCTTTTCTATTTGCACGCATAATCATGGCACTTGGTGCAGGATTGGTTGTAGTCACCGCTCTGAATATTGCCGCTAAGCTTGCTCCGCCAAATAAACAAGCAAGTTCTATTGCGACAGTTGTCATGGGGTTTACAGCTTCCCTTATCATTGGCGTACCTCTCGGAAGAATCATGACAGATGCATTCGGGTGGAAATCCGTCTTTGGCGGAATCGCCCTATTCGGCCTGATTGCCATGATCGTTTTATTCTTTACCATTCCTCCTACCAAAGGGGATAAACCAGTACCACTTCTCCAGCAGCTGGCCCTTCTTAAAAAAAGGAAAGTTGCCCTTGGATTATCGATAACCTTCTTCTGGCTTGGCGGATACTCGATAGCTTATACCTATCTATCCCCTTACTTGCTATCCGTATCAGGGATAAGTGACTCTCTACTTAGCACGGCCTTGCTTATATTCGGTATTGCAAGCTTGATCGGATCAAAGTTTGGCGGTTATAGTACGGATCGATGGGGTGTATCATTTACACTAATTGGCGGTATGGCGCTGCATATTATGATGATCATCATGTTATCCATCGTTACGAATTCATTGATGGGCGTTTTGATAATCCTTACATTATGGTCGTTCGCAGCATGGTCATCAGGGCCGACACAGCAATATCATTTAGCGACCCTTGAACCTGAATCATCAGGAGTCATGCTCGGTCTGAATCAGTCGATGATGCAATTGGCCATGGCGGCAGGTGCTGGAATCGGCGGTGTTGCTGTAGAACAAGTATCCCTTGCTTCCATAACCTGGATCGGTGCAACAGGGGTTGCCATTGCCATGGTCATAGTTCTGGTCCTTTCAAGTTCATCGTCAAGCAGTAAAATAGCACAATCCATAAAATCCTAGACCGTTATATAAACATTCATCATAAGGCTAGATTTTAGCCTTATGATAAATCCTAAAGCTGAAAGCAAACAAAAAAGGAACGGTCACTAGCACGTCCCCTTTTTACTTGCAGCTATCATCATCATCCATTTTCTTCACAAATATATCATCCGTCACCCTATCTTCCAGCTTGTTCCTCAAGGCCAATTCCGCAGCCTTCCCATCACTAGGCGACCCGTCCGCGAAATACATCGGAAACAAGGAGAAAAACATAATATAGAAAGAAAAATAGATGAATTGATACCAGATCACCGAGCTGTCCAGGATATTCTGATACACTAAGCTATATATGATCAGCATGCTGACTAAATTAAAGATAGCCCCCCCTAAATATATCAGCGTATTCGTCAATCGATTATCATGTTTTAATCCCTTGAACTCGCAAGTCCCATTCCAAAAATAATATTTCCTCACCTCTATGTTCCGAAAGGCGAAAAGTTTATTACCACAACCGATCAAGATCTTCTTTTCTGATCCCCCAAAGATCGTAACAAAGAAAATATGCCCGCTCAAATGTATCAGCGTAACGATTGGCATGATCAAAAAAAAGGAAAATAGAAATTTAATGATATCAGAGAGACCAAACATGTTTAAGCAACCCTCCTTACCAGGATGCTACTCTGATACCCTGCCCACATTAGTTATAACTAGTAAATTTTCACAGCAGGTATGTGTGGATTTCCATAATGATAAGAGAACAATTTCTTCATCCACCAACTTAAATTTGGCTGTTTCCAATTCGACCGGACTCCTACTTAATTCGTCCTATCTCCGTTTAATTCGTCCTATCTCCACTTTATTCGTCCTAACTCCTTTTTTTTCGGCCTTTAATATGAGCCTATTGATAAACAAATAAAAGCCGGACAATTTAATTGTCCGACTGATTTTACTTTACGCTTGTTCATTCATATTTTTTGTCAAAGTCAAATTCTACTTCATCAAGTTTAACGAATTTAGTTTTTCTTACCAGTTTATAGCCAAGCCAAAGGCCAAGGAAAAGCGGGATTCCTAGGTAGGCAGCTATAACACTGCCCCAATCGATCTGGTCTGAGAAAAATGCTTGGATATTTTGGGACAGGATGACGATCATGCCAATTAAAATGGCGAAGATTGGCCCCATCGGGAACCATAATGCCTTATATGGAAGCTTCTCCAAAGAATTGCCTTGAGCGATGAATGCTTTGCGGAAACGGTAATGGCTAATGGAAATGCCGAGCCAAAAGATAAATCCTGTTATTCCAATCGCATTCATTAACCAAATATACACTTTACCATCACCGAATACGGAAGCTAAAAAGGCTAGCATTCCGATGGAGCACGTCAAAATCATTCCTGCAACCGGTACGCCGCGTTTATTAAGTTTTGCAAAAATGCGCGGTGCTTGTCCATCTTTTGCCATTGAATATAACATACGCGTAGATGCATATAGACTAGAGTTACCTGCTGATAATACCGCTGTTAAAATGACGGCATTCATAAGCGAAGCTGCAAAGGCCACACCAGCCTTTTCAAATATGAGCGTGAACGGGCTTACCATGACGTTATCCCCTTGTAAACTTGAATTCGTATAAGGGATAAGCAGTCCTATCACAAAGATTGCCAATACGTAAAAGAGCAGGATTCTCCAGAAGACACTTTTAATGGCCTTTGGTATATTCCGTGCAGGATCTTCACTTTCACCGGCAGCCACGCCGACAATTTCGGTACCCTGAAAAGAAAAGCCAGCCGCTATGAATACGATGAAGACACCCATGAATCCACCCGGGAAAGGAGCGTCGTCGACTGTGAAGTTTTTAAAACCTACTGCTTCTCCACCCATGATGCCGACAATCATTAGTATTCCAACGATTATAAAAATAACGATGGCCGTTACTTTTATGAAGGAAAACCAGTATTCCCCTTCACCGTATCCTTTAACGGATAAGTAGTTTAATAGGAAAATGAGCACCAAGAATGATGAACTCCACAACAACGATGGACTATTCGGAAACCAAAATTTCATGATCATTGTTGAGGCTGACAACTCAGCCGCTATGGTCATCGACCAATTGAACCAGTACGTCCATCCCAAGGCAAACCCAAATGCCGGATCGACGAATTTCGTTCCATAGGTACTGAATGAACCGCTTGTCGGCATAAAGGCGGCCAGTTCCCCTAAGCTGGTCATCACGAAGTACACCATTGCCCCAACTAAGGCATAAGCAAGTAATGCGCCGCCTGGTCCAGCTGTATGGATAGCTGCCCCGCTGCTAAGAAACAGTCCGGTGCCAATAGCCCCTCCAATGGAAATCATCGTTAAATGACGAGATTTTAAACCGCGCTTTAATTCCTGTTCTTCTTGCTTTGGAGGATGCTGTAAGATGTCGTTTTCTTGTTTTGGTATCATAAATTTTCATCCCTTTCTATATAAGCGCTTTCATTTATGGGGAAATCCATTTAATAAATTTTCCTATTTCATCGACTTTCAAATAGAGCTAATTTACAATCGAATATTCCTTTTCTGATATATATGCAAGTTCTATGCCAGAATTAAAAAACCGCAATATTCAACAAATTATCAAAAAAAAACGACTTAAATAGACAAAATATTTTGCACTTTACGCCACGTTTTTTTGCACTTTATGCCACGGTTTTTTGCACTTATAAAAAAGCAGGATTTTTAACGGGGTAAATATTAAGATCCTTTTACATAATTAAAATATTACTGTAAGAATATTCAGAAATAATAAATCTATCAAAAACCATTTTTCTCCATTTTCTACCTTTAAATGTCATATTTTTTGCGAGTTTTCTCCATTTGATAATAATATGAAATGATGCAAAAATGAGGTATTCTCATGAGGGAGTTGAGTGTTTATGAAAGGTAAGGTATTTTTAGGAACTGCACTATCCATCGGTCTATTATTTTCTGCCATTCCCCATCAAGAAGCTTTAGCGGCAAAAAACGTGTTAAGTGTTGAAAAGTACAATAAGCATAGGGATTCGCTAGAATACAAGTCTGGGAAGCTTACGGAACCCTCAAAGCAAACGGCAGAAGATATCATTCTTACCTTTTTTGATGAGAACAAAAAGTCTTACAAGCTAGAAAAGCAAAAGGCGAAGGACTCCTTCACGATCGAGAAAGAAAGCAAGGATGAACTGGGCAATACCGTCCTTAAATTGCAACAAACCTATAAAGGCGTACCAGTATGGAATTCCACACAAGCCGTATTGATTGACGCTAAAGGTGTATTGACCGTCGTGTCCGGTACGGTTGAAGCCAATCTAAACACGAAGTTAGGGAAAAAGGCTAAAAAAGGCATCAGTGAATCAGAAGCTATCAAAATAGCTGAAGCCGATCTGGGGTTCACTCCTGCCTACGAACAATCACCTGAATCTGAGCTATATGTATACGCAAATGAAGGCAAGGCCGATTATGTATATAAAGTCAATTTGAAATTCTTAAGTCCGGAACCTGGAAATCATAATTATTTCATTTCAGTCAAAACGGGTAAAATCCTGAATAAATACAATACACTAGATGAAGTGACGGGAACCAATTCCGTCGGAACGGGCACTGGTGTCTTAAACAACACCGTATCGTTGAACACTACCTTATCCAACGGTCAATACTATTTACAAGACAATACACGCGGCAAAGGCATTTTCACCTATAACGCCAATAACCGTTCAAGATTGCCTGGTACACTCTTTTCCAACACGACAAATGCTTTTACTACTTCTACCGATAAAGCTGCGGTGGATGCCCATTTTTATGCAGGTAAAACCTATGATTATTACAAATCCACATTTGGCCGGAATTCTTATGATGGTAATGGAACCATCCTGAAATCAACCGTCCATTATGGCTCGAGATACAATAATGCTTTTTGGGATGGCACCCAAATGGTTTACGGTGATGGAGATGGCACGACGTTCATCCCATTGTCCGGCGGTCTCGATGTCGTTGCACATGAACTGACGCATGCCGTGACTTCCACTGAATCGGATCTTACCTATCAATATGAATCCGGTGCATTGAATGAAGCGATATCTGATATTTTTGGCACTGTCGTAGAATTTAAGAATCAAAGTGCCAAAGCCGATTATTTGATCGGAGAAGATATTTACACACCTAACATTTCCGGTGATGCACTTCGTTCAATGGCTAATCCAACATTGAATGGTGACCCTGACCATTATTCAAACCGTTATACAGGAACGGGTGATAATGGCGGAGTCCACACGAACAGCGGAATCATAAATAAGGCAGCTTATTTAATCTCTGCAGGCGGAACTCACCATGGTGTGAGCGTATCCGGGATTGGCATCGATAAACTGGGAACCATCTTTTACCGGGCAAACACGATTTATTTAACTTCCTCGTCGACATTTTCACAAGCCAGAGCTGGAGTCGTACAAGCGGCCTCTGATTTATACGGTTCTAGCAGTGCAGAAGTCACAGCTGTCAAAAATGCCTTTACAGCTGTCGGTGTGAATTAAGGGATTTACCTATATGACCGACACCTCCCTAGCTTCACTTCTAGCGGAGGTGTTTTTTGTATGTATATATATTTTCCGGCCGAATGATCACTTTTTTCGGCCTTCATGTGAATTATTCCGTCACACGGAACCTATGATAAAAGGTAGGGCCTCAATAAATTCCCAAAATGAGTGTGAAAATGATTATTTCCGTAAAATAGTTGCTTTTCTCCTTATTAACTGTCAAGCTTAGATGATCTGGACTATATTGAATAGAACAAGTAGGTGACGAACATGATTGAAGTTAAAACTTCCACACTCAGTGATGGTGAGTTCAATAGAGGCGTATTCGCAACACAAGACATTAAAAAAGGTGAGCTTTTGCATGAAGCACCTGTCATTGCTTACCCAAACGAGGAGCATGTTTTCATAGAGAAAACATTGCTTGCTGATTATGCATTTGAATATGGAATTAACCATACTGCCATGCTTTTAGGTTATGGCATGCTGTTTAATCACTCTTATACACCAAATGCTACGTACGACATCAACTTTAAGAATCATACGTTTGATTTCTTTGCTTACACTGACATAAAGGCAGGAGAAGAAATCCTGATTAATTATAATGGTGAAGTCGATAATGAGGATCCGCTTTGGTTCAATAAAGAAGATAATGGTGAAGATGAAGCTGAATGATCATTGATCATTCATGAAAGCACTTGTACTTTTGACAGGCCTGTCCAAGGTCTTCGGAAGAAACGAGTGCTTTTCATTTTCCTTTCACCGGATTCTAATTAATGGAGGTCTTCTTTGAAGTCAGGTAACACGCCATTAACCGTTATTTTTTTTAACCAGTCGGATCGGGGGAAGAATGGAAAAGTGAAGATGTTTGATCAAAAAGGGAGCAATGAAAAAAAGCCCCATCAAATTGCATGATTGAGCAACCTGATGGGGTTTTTCATCTTAATGAGCGGATGGGTCACTTGATTTTGATTTAGTTAATGATTGGAGTTGGCTCTTAACCTTATCAATGGTTTCCGGTGTGGCTAGCGATTTTATTTGACTCATGGTTTTTTCACGAGTTTTCTTATTGCGCATTAAAAATGCTGCAGCTCCTATCAGGACGGTTCCAATCATTTTGTTTGATGGCATGTGAATTTCCTCCTTCAAGTTAGTTATAGTTAGTATTCCCTCTATCAACTGATTTAAACTAAAGCATCCTGTTGTGTGCGGTTTCCCTTTTATTTATCCAAATTCAGACTTTCAATATACTTTATGCTTTCAGGGCTTTTCACCACTTTTTCAGCTTGATCCGGGTCTGCCTTCGTTTGCTTCATAGTGTAGAATTTATATGTCAACACTCTTTTCACTGACTCGTTAATTCTATCTATTGGAACTTCTCCTGCTTTTACAGCTTCGAGTAATCCGTTATATACCTCAAGTTCATGGGAGTATTCATGACAGACAAGTAATAAATCAGCTCCTGCAAGGATTGCTTGCTTCCCCATCTCTTCATAAGAGAAATACTTGTTCACAGCTCCCATTTCCAAATCGTCCGTGACCACAAGCCCTTCATACTTAAGTTTCCCCCGAAGCAGGTCTTCTATGATGACTTTAGAAAGGCTTGCAGGTTTTTCTTTATCATAGGCTGGATATTTAATGTGGGTCACCATCACGAAAAACTTTTGGTTATCCATTTCACTTATGATTTGCTTGAAAGGATAAATATCCGAGTTTTCTAGATCAAGTTGGTTTGTTTCCACTGACGATGTTTCGACATGCGGATCGATTTCGCTGCGTCCGTTTCCTGGAAAGTGCTTCAATGCACCAGTTATGGATACATCATTAAAGCCTTGAATGGCTTTCTTTCCGTATTGATAGACCTTTTCCGGATCTTTTCCAAATGAACGCTCATCCGTTTTCGATAGATCAAGAACAGGGGCGAAATTTATGTTAATCCCCATTGAACCAAGTTCTTTCCCATTCAATTTTGCCACCTTGTACATGTCTTCGACAGATGCATTTTTCCCAAGGTCCTTTTGCGCCGGGAGTGGCGATACCCGTTCCCTCATCCGGATTGTGTCCCCGCCTTCCTGATCGACGGCCACCATGAGCGGAAGCGGATGTAAGCTTTGATCGGCTGTTTGCTGTAGCGAATTGGATAACTTAGCCACTTGTTCAGGCGATTTCATATTGCGGTCAAAATAAATGACGCCCCCTATATGTTTTTGTTCGATAAGCTCCGTAATTTCACTGTTTTTTTCAGTTCCCTTGAAACCGACCATCATAAGCTGTCCGATTTTCTCTTCAAGCGTCATTTTTTCGAGCATTTTTTCTATTTTCTCATGGTTATCCGTGTTGGCATCGAAGTCTTTCCCTTTACCCTCTTTAGAATTCGCATCCATATTCAACTGAATGAACAACACTGAAAAAAAAGAGAGGATTGCGATAAAGGCCAGACCCAAATATATATTTTTTTTCTTCATGCTTTGCCTTTCTTTTGGGGGCCTTGCATTTCAAAAGCGTTTCTTTTCTTCATTGATTCTTCCTCTTCAAATAGTACTTCATCATTCATACTGCCCGTCCTTCCTTAACTGCGTATTTATTTATCCCACACCTGACAACATGATTTCGTAGAACACTCTCTTAATCATGTTCATAAACGGACAATTCTATAGCATCATTGAGTATTTTTTGCATAAAGCATTTGCCACGTACCATACTACATACATACCCTATTTCAAAGGAGATGCCCCCATGGATGGAATCTTGAAGAATCTTGCCGAAACCTTCAGTCATGCAGTCGATTATGCAAAAGAAAAAATAACAACAATTACAGGAACAACTTCTGTTACAATAGTGGAATTGAGTGAGCGCATCATCAATCAGCCTGAAACAAAACTAATCAGGAAAGACCTTTTAGGTATACCCTTTTCTTTTTATCATTTACAAAAAGAAGGTGTTACGTACTATGTGGAAATGAAAAGCTCACAAATTCTCCAGTTGGATGTTCTAGCGCATGACCATATCATTGTGTCGTACAGGTCTTATCGAGATAAATCCAACTTACCGACGGCGATTAGATTTCCTAAAACCCTTTTATCCAGATGACTCTGATTTATACTGTGATAATAAATAATAAAAAAGCTGATATCCCCTTACATAAGGGGTTATCAGCTTTTTTCATATGGTTCCAACTGCTATAGCGAGAAAAAACGGTCCCTTTCCCTCGAAATCCATTTCTCAGCATCTTCTTCGTCCTTTTTAACTAAGCGGTTAACGAGGATATCATGCCAAATGTAATTTTCGAGAAAATTAATATGAATGGGATCATCTGTGTAAAACGCCGTTTCTCTCGTTTCCGAAGAAGGGCCGTAAATCGTCTCCTTGCCATCAATGGATAGGATGAACCATTTGTTCTCTCCTATATTGTCCACATAGCTGGTTTTACGATGTCTATCTAAACCTGATAATGGGTGTTCAACCTGAAATACAATCCCCTTGAGAGTGCAATGTGCAGCTACCCCCTTAAGCTCTTGTTCAAGTTTCCCATACATCTTGTCCCATAAGGAAACTACCACCCTTCTCTCCGCTTTTTGAATCAAAGTACGGCAAAAGGATAGGATATGCGCTTCACCCTTAAGCGTCATTACACGATTGTCGGTCATGGGCTCGATTTTCTCGAATTGCTTTAGTGTATGGCTGATGGATTGATAGGTATTGTTCCATTTCGATTGGACGGATTCCAAAAACACATCGACTGGTAATGGTGAATATTGTATCGATTCATTGATTTCCTCTTTTAATACGACTCCTTCTTCTTGAAGTCCATTTAATATTTCATAGATACGTGCCCTGGGAATTCCAGATTCCTTGCTTACTTGATAGGCACTGGTTGGACCTTGGCGAACTAAAGAAACATAAGCCTTTGCTTCATATTGACTAAACCCGAGAGACTGTAGTTTTTGAATGATATCTTGCATAGTACCTCCTAGTGCATTAAGTAAGTTATATGCCTATCATACCAAATCTCCTATCGAAATCTATTCGATTTCAAAAGGTATGGGAACATAACTCATCATATTCTTATTTACAGAAAGATTTTAATTAGTTACTATCTAAATAGTGACTAATTAAAATACTTTGGGTTATGGCTGCCGCAAAAGCAAGCATTTCGGCCATAATGCCCTTGATACGGAGGCTTCTTGGATGGAAGATATACAAATTTCAACACTCTTGCTGCTGATGTTTTTTGGCTTTTTGGCAGCATTTATTGATTCTGTGGTCGGCGGTGGTGGCCTGATTTCCATACCCGCTTTATTATTTTCTGGACTTTCCCCAACAGCAGCGATTGCAACGAATAAGTTAGCAAGTTCCATGGGGTCTTTAACAAGTACAATTGCCTTCATTCGTTCAGGTAAGGTCGATTTTCGGTTCGTGGCCAAACTTTTCCCATTTATTTTTATAGGATCGTTACTGGGTGCCTGGGTCGTCAATTTCGTCTCACCCGAATTATTAAAACCACTGATCTTAGTTCTTTTACTAGCTATAGCCATTTATACCTTTTTAAAAAAGGACTGGGGACAAGAATCGACTTACAAGAGGCTCACATGGCAAAAGGCAGCACTATTTGCGTTCGCTATATTTGCCATTGGTTTTTATGATGGATTTTTAGGGGCTGGAACGGGATCTTTCATTTTGTTTGCCTTTTTAATGATTGGCTTTGATTTCTTGCACTCTGCAGGAAACGCAAAATTTCTAAACTTCGGAAGTAATCTGGCAGCACTGATCATGTTCATATTTCTTGATACCGTCAACTTTTCCTATGGAATACCGATGGGGATCTCCATGATAGCAGGAGCATTGGCAGGTTCTAAATTCGCCATTAAGAAGGGAGTGGCATATGTAAGAGTATTATTCATCATCGTTACCGTCATCCTGATCATGAAAAATATAATTGATTACTTAATGGGCGGCTAATTAAAAAATTCCGGTTACATCAGAAAAATAGAATACAGCACCTGATTCCCTCCACAGAATGTGACATATAGGAATTATTTGGGTATATGATAGGTATAGAATGTGTGGAAAGGTGTGATTTGGATGATTGAAAAGTGGAATGGGGAAGATATGGCCGATGTATCAGGGCAAACCATTGTGATTACTGGTGCAAATAGTGGACTTGGCTTTGAAACGGCTTTTGCCCTGGCCGGTAAGGGGGCAGAGATCATTCTTGCCGTCCGGAATGCTTCTAAGGGTGAAAAGGCGGTCGATAGAATCATCTCGGTGCATCCTAAAGCGAATGTACGCGTGATGCAGCTGGATTTAAGTGATTTAAGCAGCATTCGGCATTTTGCTGATTCCTTTAACGAAAATTATGATTCACTCTCCGTCCTTATCAATAACGCAGGTGTGATGATTCCGCCATACAGCAAAACGAAGGATGGTTTCGAGCTGCAATTCGGCAGCAACCATCTCGGTCATTTTGCTTTGACAGGCCTCCTTCTTCCGCGTATCCTTTCTACACCAAAATCGCGGGTCGTCACATTGAGCAGCTTGGCCGCCATCAATGGATTCATAGACTTCGGAAATCTAAATGGTGAAAACGGCTATAAACCGATGAAATACTATGGGCAAAGCAAGCTGGCCAATCTTCTATTTGCCCGCGAATTACAGAACAAATTCAACCAGCATGAAGCAAACCCGATTAGCGTTGCCTGTCATCCAGGCCTTGCCCATACTAATCTCATGTCACGCGGATCTGGCAAACCCATGAATAGGTTCGTCCACTTTCTTTCCAAAACCTTCACCCAGCCGGCAAATATGGGAGCACTCCCCACTCTTTATGCCGCAACGGAACCAACCTTAACAGGCGGGGAGTATATCGGACCCGATGGAAAGAAAAGCAGAAAAGGCTTTCCTAGAAAAGATACTATCATCGATACCTTGTATAATGAAGAAACTTCGAAAAGATTATGGGATATTTCGGAAACCATGTCAGGGGTCAAATATTGTTTCAGTGAAAGCATTACGCCAAAATGACTCAATATTTTAAAGGGTTCCCTCTTTTCGTATATGTGTATCTCTAACAAAAATGCTGCCCCCTGATTTACATTTAAAAAGGGTCATGAATTAGGACAGACAAGAAACAGACGGTATGGGGAAATTATAAAGGATCCACAGGTGGTTCTATTGTAAAGATGTAAAAAGGAGTGGGGAGCATGAACAAAAGTGGTAGCTGGGATCTTTGTGTTGGAACAATGGGTATGTGTCATTCTTAACCATGCTCCTGCAAAAGAAGTAAAACCGACAATCAAAGCCGAAGTTCTAGACAGCGAGAAATGGCCCCCGAAAAGGGTTCTTTCTATATTTGTTTTGCTCTAATGAAAAGATTTCTTCAAATAGGTTTACTTTCATTAGTTACTATACAAAATGGGCTTATAGTTTAAGTCTGCTGCCCTTTAAATAGCAAAAAGAAAGAGGGAGCATATGCCCCCTCTTTTCACTTCCATTATTCAGCGTCAAAAACTTCGACTTTTTCCATTTTGTCGCCATTTTTCATAGCTTTAGCCGTTTCAAGTCCAGATGTCACTTTACCGAATACTGTGTGAACACCGTTAAGATGCGGTTGTGGCGCGTGCACGATAAAGAATTGGCTTGAGCCAGTATCTTTTCCAGCGTGTGCCATCGATAGGCTGCCTGCCTCATGTTTGTGAGGGTTTCCTACTGTTTCACATTTGATTTGCTTGCCGCTTCCGCCTGCACCTGTACCTGTAGGATCTCCGCCTTGGCTTACGAAACCAGGGATTACACGGTGAAAGACTACACCATTATAAAATCCTGTGTTTGCTAAGTTTTCGAAGTTAGCCACTGTGTTCGGTGCTTCGTTCGGGAAAAGGTCGAATTCGATCTTTTCTCCATTTGTCATAAGTATGTATCCTTTTTTAGCCATGTAAAACATCTCCTTTAATATGAACTGAATCAAATCTAATAGTAACATTTTTAGAAGTAGAAAGAAAAGGAAGCGCTACTTATTTCGAATTTCATCATTATACTTTTTGACGTATTTTCTTCTATAATGGAGTAGATTCAGTATAAAAGGGGGAACGAACCATGTTACAGCAATTTGATGCATTGGTTGTAAACAAGCAAGATGATCGATTTTCCGTTAACATTCAGCAACTATCACTTGATGATTTGCCGCAAGGGGAAGTGCTCATCCGTGTCCATTATTCCGGTGTGAACTATAAAGATAGCCTTGCCAGCATTCCGAATGGAAACATTGTCAGCAGCTATCCGATCGTTCCAGGAATTGATATGGCTGGTATAGTCGTTTCATCTGAGGATTCCCGGTTTCAGGAAGGCGACGAAGTCATTGCGACCTCCTATGGGATTGGCGTTTCACAATCCGGCGGCTACAGTCAATTTGCCCGCGTTCCTGCAGATTGGATCGTTCCACTTCCTGATGGCCTTACACTGAAAGAGGCGATGATCATCGGAACTGCAGGTTTCACTGCTGCCTTATCAGTTCTCCGCCTTGAAGAAAATAACCTCACTCCTGATCAAGGGAGCGTTCTCGTCACTGGTGCAACTGGCGGGGTCGGCAGTTTCGCTGTCTCGATCCTTGCCAAACTTGGCTATTCAGTGGAAGCAAGTACAGGAAAGGAATCGGAACATGGATACCTAAAGGAAATCGGCGCGACGACCATTGTATCCCGTGAAGATGTATATGATGGCAAGCTTCGGGCACTTGGCAAACAGAAGTGGAGCGGGGCGGTAGATCCCGTCGGCGGTGAACCGTTAGCCTCGGTCCTTAGCCAAATCAAGTATGGCGGATCTGTGGCGGTAAGCGGATTAACAGCTGGCACAAGCCTTCCTGCCACCGTCTTTCCATTCATCTTAAGAGGTGTTAATTTACTTGGGGTCGATTCGGTCAATTGCCCGATGGATACAAGATTGCAAGTTTGGCATCGCCTTGCCACCGACTTTAAACTTGCACATTTAGAACAGCTCGTTCAACAGGAAATTACTATTAAAGAATTGCCTGACATCCTTCCTACCCTATTAAAAGGGGAAGCAAGAGGCAGAACGATCGTTAAGCTATAATCCAAAAAGTGACGAAAGCATGGCTTCTCGTCACTTTTCATTGTGAGCTCTCATTGAGGGGGAGAATGATTTCTACAATCGTCCCTTTTCCCACTTCGCTACTGAAATGAATTTCCCCATTATGCCCATGAATGATTTTAGTACTGACCATGAGCCCCAACCCTGTTCCTTTTTCCTTGGTGCTATAAAAAGGCTGCCCCAAATGCTTCATGCGCTCTTTTGAGATTCCACAGCCTTGATCAATGAATCGGATCATCGCGTAGACTCCCTCATAGTTTAACTGTATATGAAGTTTGCCGCCTTTCGGCATGGCTTCAATCGCATTATTGACGACATTCGTGAAAACCTGTTTTAACTGATTCGGTTCGCCAATGACCGATCCCAAACCCGTATTATATTCCTTGATGATTTCAACATCATACAATATCGCTTGAAACTCGGCTAATGTAATCACACTATCCAAAATATCGTTAAGCTGAATCGATTCACAAACCTTCGCTTCAGGCTCTGCTAAACTTAAAAATTCATTGGCCAGCATTTCAATTTTCTCAACTTCGCTGACCGTCATTTCAAGATAGTCCTTTTGCTCAGGGTATTCGCTTAATAATTGTAAAAATCCTTTGACCGTAGTTAATGGATTTCTTATTTCATGTGCGATACCCGCAGCCATTTGTCCAACGGCCGATAACATATTGGATTTACAAAGCAGCTCTTCGGTTTTTTTACGCTCCGTAATATCCCTGCAGAATACCTGTATGGCTGGATGACCTTTATAAATAATCGGAAGACCGAGTGTTTCTCCATAAAATACTTGTCCGTCAAGTCGAATGAACTTTTGTTCCAGTAAACCAACCGCCTGATAATCGTCCCTCATTATCTCGATTCTTTTTTGTACACTTTCCCGGGAATCCAGGTGAACGAACTGAAAGACCGACTTACCGATAATATCTTCCACACTATCCATCCCCAGCATTTTTGCCCCCATGGGATTCATATACTCTATTATCCCATCACGATGTACAAAAATCGCTTCAGGTGACACCTCCACTAAACTGCGATATCTTTGCTCACTTTCCTTCAAGGCAGCTTCAGCAAGCTTTTGGTTCGTGATATCCCGATAAACGAAGACCAGTGCGGACGGCTCATATTCATTATCCCGGATATTAAACAGGGAGATGCTCACATTGATTAACCGGCCATCCTTCCTTTGCCTGACCGTCTCAAAGCCTTTCTTTTTTAACCCTGCCTTAATTTGGTCATGCAATTCCTTGGCTGATTCCTTCAAGAATTCAGGAATAATTGGATATGGCATGCCAATGAGCTCATCATTCTTCCAACCGAAAAACTCTTCAAAAGCGGCATTTACTTGAAGGGTCTTTCCTTCCAGATCAACAATGGATATGGCGTCCGGGTTGTTCTCCATGAATGACTTAAGTGTATCATCCACCGACTGTTCTCCCATTTGCCCTTGTCCATAATTAATAAGCCTTTTACTCATCAAATTTTTTTATTCCTTTCTTATCCGGAAATTTACAGTCTCAATTTTACAGTATCAGTAAATCATTTGCCAGTTTTATCATATGATATTATCCTATTTAAAGATTGATGCACAAAGAGGCCAAACCCCCATAAGGTTCAGCCTCTTCCTTAAAATGTACTATAAATATTTTCACATTCTGCACCTGTTGGTTCATAAAAGCAATGAAGCTTGAAACGCCCAACGAGGGGCTGATTATACCAGGTTGCCGGACAATCTCCCTGTGGCCTGAAGTACCATAGACTAAATTTCGAGGGCCATAGCCTTTCACCATTTATACTGCGACGTGCAAGCCTTATTTCCCTTTCCCTTGCTCGTTGATAAAAATACCCCTTCTGCACAGCTTCAAAGGCATGTTCCTGATAAATCATGTCTGGAATCGTCCTCAACCCTTTGAAATCGGAACAATTAGACCTAATCCGATTGATCCCTACATTCCCGATCATCAACATGCCTTGATCACCTTCACCCTCGCCTTCAGCTCTAAGCAATCTTGCCAATAAGGCACGATCGGCAGCAGTGTTCTTTACAACAGCCATCCTATCACCTCCACTTTTTCATCCTATGCCCCAGAGATGGAAAAATACTCCGTTTTTTCACAAAACCTTCATATAAAGTACACGTCCCATCAATATTAAAACATTATACTTAAGTAAGGCTGGGTAGCACGCGTGGCTATCATGGTATTTGGCGAAGGCGGGGCCAATACTTTCTTTCTACATATAAAGAGGCGACACATATTGTGCCGCCTTCAAGCTGTAGACAAACTCGATAAATAATTGAGTTTGTCTACAGTTTTTTTGAGGGTTTGTAACTTTTGAATGTTGATTGGAACGTAGGGCACTCGCTTTCCGCAGGAGTCCCGCACACCCGTTCCTTAGTTCTAAACAGTTGTTCGTTCGGTAAATATAAGGTAAAACTTGGTCTCAAGGAACCGGCGACTGTAAATGTCGCTGGAGCCGTACAGGACATGCAAAAATCCATAGACGAACAG
>NZ_JAOPHO010000033.1:0-49518 GCF_033141925.1 Peribacillus sp. CSMR9 | reverse complement strand
GGAAAATCAACGGCCAAATTGTACAACTCATAAAAAATAGACAAACTCGATTTTCATCGAGTTTGTCTACAGTCTGAAGTTGATACAACCAACTTTCTTGGTTGTATCAACTCTTCTTTAAATTTTGGATATCCCAGTACTTTATCTAGATCTATAAAACTTAATTCTCTGGTTCTTTGTATCTTTCTGGAATTTTATTTTTCCATATTAGCATAAGCTCTTTAAATTGTTCAGTTTCCATTTCATTCTCATTTGGCTTATCGAAGATATAAAAGTGGTGAAGAACCGTTGTATCTTTTTTTATCAAGACACTGGTAGCATTCCCTTCTATTTCAAATTCATCGTATTCACCTTCCATTACTTTTCGAACAATATCAATATACTCATCCACTTCTGTTTCAAATACAATATCTTCAATGAAGTCTGAGAAAAGGTTAATTTCTTGTGGTAGGATTATCCTTAGGTATCCTAATGGGTTTCTTGTAAATTCATACGAATATTTCATTAGTTAATTATCTCCCGATATTTAATTTTTATATAAAGGAAATGCAGTAGCTATTGTCCCATCACGGTTTAAGTACATTCCAATATCAATTCCTGATGAAGTTCTGCCAACATATCTATTTCCATCTTTTATTTTGTTTTCAAAAGCCTCGTTAATAGCGTTATTCACCTTCACCCTGTCCCAATCTTTTGGAAAGAAAGTTGACTTTGCAATCTTCATCACTCCATTTATTTCCACCTTAGCTCTATATACTCCGTTGATATCTGGAGTTTCTTCTGTACCTGGAACTATTTTACCACCCATCATACTCTCGTGATGATAACCAACAGCTTTTCCACGTCGATTAATCTCTCCATGATAAACATGCCTCATAGTATCTATAGTAAACTTTTTCCCACCATCTCCATTGACTTCAGACTCCACTTTCGCCATCGTAATTAACTGATCCTTCAACCCCGCACCATTAACCACATTATAAGGTACTGCCCCTGCCAACGACAGTTGGTTTTTAGGATTGTATGGCAATAGGTTAGGGATAGAGACTAGTTCTTTTGCCTTCGTAACGCCTTTTACTGCGGCCGCTTTTGTAGTGGCTACACCAGTCTTCGTTACGGCTCCAGCGCCTTTTGTTCCGACTACTGATGTGACGACTGTTCCGAGGGCATAGGATACCCAGTGAGCCCGCGAATAGGCATCGCCATTTACCATATCCCGTTCATAAGAGTCCGAGATGGACTTGGATATATATTTATAGGTTTTTATCGGGTGCATGATCGAATTTGCTACGCCTTCAACCGTTTCCCCAGGATCTGTGACAAAGTCCCAAACCCCTGTCACGAAGTCTTTACCTACATCATAAAGGCCTACGCCGATTCCTTTTGCAATGTCTGCCGTTTGCTTGGACGCTTCTAGCTGCATGACATATTGCTGCTGGGTGGGCCCTAAGTTTTCATACCCGATTTGCTTGGCGATTTTGAGGAACTCGTCTGGATCTGTGACATGATCGAGTTGGGCCTTTAAGTCTTTGATCCGGCGATTCTCCGCTTCCTCTTTCTTAACCTTGAGATATTGCGCGGTTTCTTTTTTCCTGACTTCCAGGTTTTTATAGGCTTCACTATTTTTATAAGCTGCTGCATTAAAATAGAGCGGGGATACTACTCCTCCCCTTGTACTGGATACTTTCAATTGCTCCATGAGTGCCGTCACTGCTGCTTGGTCCTCTTCGGATTTGGCATATTCAGTCGTCCACTTATGATCGATTTCGTTTACTTTGTCTATCGTTTCGGTCCGTTTTGTTTCAGCTTTCTCGATATTTTCAAAGAACGCATCATCGGAAAAAGGCTCTAACTGAATGATATCATCAATTCCAGCCAATATTTTTTTCAAATCATTTTTCTGGGCTGTGACCATTTCCTTGGAATTTCGACTGGCGTTTTCCAGCTCTTCCTCTAAAAAAGGGACCGTAACCACGGTTTCACTAAGGTTCGCTTCAATTGTATCTCCTTGAATTCCGCTTAAAAAGGCAACATGCCGATTGATCAGACGCAGCCAAGAATCCACGACATCGATCTGTGCTTTGTAAAACCCTTTAATGGCCTCTGCGCCTTGACCCTGTAGCTCATCATCCAAATTAACGATGCTCTCAAATCCTTTTTTTAATTCAGTGAGCTGTTCTTTTAGGTCCTTATACTGTCCGGCACGCGTTTCTATGGCCTGAACTAGTGTTTGAGATTCGTAAATCATCGACATAATGGAAAGTCCTTTCAACTGCTTTTCTTATAAAAAGTTAGAGATTACTTATGTAATATTTTTATTCACTGTAAAATTATGACTAAATTTATTTTAGAAGAGTTTCTATATTTATTCAAGAATTGAAGGGGCTTTTTACTAAACGAAATCAACTTTAACATACGTCTAAAACACTTTGAGACGCTGTAATGATATCCAGCGATACTGACCATCAATGCAAGTTCTTCTGTTGTGCAGGTTAGTAAATTTTTTTCAACAGAACAAAAATCATGTAAGAAAATCTAACATATAACATATTGTAAGAAATATCTAAATATGATAGTATTTTCACATATTGTACATAATTTAATAATGAAGGAGCTAACTAGACATGAACATAAAAAAATATCTAGGAATCACGTTTCTATCAGTTACACTATTATTCTCTGGATCTATCGCCACTATCCATAGCTCAGCAAATAGTAAGTCAAAAGAAGAGAAAGTAGAAGCAACTTCAACAAATCCCAAGTTAAACAATGTGAAAATTTTAGCTACCGGTGGAACGATTGCAGGTTCTGCTACGTCCAATACTGACACAACTGGTTATCAAGCAGGTGCACTTGGTGTTGAAACACTAATTAAAGCTGTTCCTGAACTAAAACAAGTAGCAAATGTGAGTGGTGAACAAATCGCCAATATTGGCAGTAACAATATGGATAATAAAACTTTATTAAAGTTGGCAAAACGAATTAATGAGTTATTAAAATCTAAAGACGTTGATGGAATTGTCGTAACGCATGGAACAGATACCTTAGAAGAAACTGCTTACTTTCTGAATCTGGTCGTAAAAAGCAACAAACCTGTCGTGGTTGTTGGATCAATGAGACCGGCTACAGCTATTAGTGCAGATGGACCTTTAAACTTATATAATGCTGTAAAAATTGCTGCTAGTAAGGATGCTAAGAACAAAGGTGTTTTAATCTCATTAAATGACCGGATAGGTTCTGCACGTTATATAACAAAAACCAATACAACCATGACAGACACATTCCAATCTGAGGAACAAGGCTATTTAGGAGCAATCTCAGGTGATAAAATATTTTTTTACAATGAACCCACTCGTAAACATACAACCAAATCGGTGTTTGATGTATCAAAACTAGATAAACTTCCTCAAGTGGACATTATTTATAGCTATCAAAATGATAGTAGATATTTTTACGATGCATCTGTGAAAGCAGGAGCTAAAGGGATCATAATCGCAGGTGAAGGAAACGGTTTAACTTCTGATACTGCTTTTGAGGGTGCTAAAGACGCTGTCAAAAAAGGCGTGATTATTACTCGCTCTAGCCGTGTAGGAAATGGTATTGTTACGAGAGAAAAGATTGACAATGAAAATAATTTTGTTACAGCGGACTCACTTAATCCTCAAAAGGCACGCATTTTGACGATGCTTGCATTAACAAAAACAGATGATCCAAAAGAAATTCAGCAATTTTTTAACGAATATTAATAATTAAAATTAGAATTCCTTGATTAACTAAAGTGAATGAAATTTAAAGCATACGATGGTATAAATCATCAACGTATGCTTTTATTTATTTTTAACCATCCCTTGTTTGAATTATTAATTTTGCGATTACTTTCGTAAAGCCAATTTGGCCAAATTTTGCGGTACAATAGGAGGATTTGTATGTATCCAGGATTCTGCCGTGCTCAGACATCTCACCAGTGGAAGACTTCCCTGTAGAAAAAAGGGGCCTTGTAATGTTGAAGTGTGAAGTGTTTTGAAGATTAACATAATAAAATCCTACCTACCCGTTTCTGCTTCAGCTACCTTTTTGACACGTTCTAAAAATTCAACTACCACTTTATCGGGCGACTGGTGACTGTATATGTAAAGGAAGTCTTATTATCATTGATTTTATTTAGTTCATAAAAAGCTGTAATTTCAAACATTTTAGCAAGTGTAAAGCCTACTTTTAGCTTTTTTTCATTAGTTGCATTCAAATATTCTAATGTTTCTATATCATACTCTTCTGTACGTTTTCCTTCTCTATATTTTTGGCGATATACGCTTCCAACCACTTCTTCCGTTATTTTAACGGGCTTGTGTTCAACTACTTGAGGCATGATTTTTTGCATGTTTTCTAAAGAACCATCAAGAAACTTCCAAACCTGTTCAATTGGAGCGTTTATTTCTATGTCTCTTGTCCATTTTTCAATGAAAATCACCTCTACCTTTATTATGTAAAACCAAAATTACAACTGAAAAATCGGTAAATACCTAGAGGCGCTTTAAACAACTTTTTTTGAATTTAAATGTCCTTCTGTAAATAAATTACTTTATTAAACGCTCCTTTTTAGTGTTATTCTTGTATAATAGAGCAAACTGTTAATTTTTCGGGAGAATCCAATGAATTTTATTTTTATTAATCAAAACATATTAGATAATCTCTTTTATTTTTTAGTAAGTATTTTGATTTATTATACTTTAATAGATCATGTCAAAAGGTTAAGTCAGTACCCCAAGACCCTTATCACTGCATGCATGAGCATTCCTATTATATTATGTATGAAGTTTCCTATTTATATAGATGAATACTGTGTCCATGATCTCCGGCAAATTCCTTTTATAATAGGGACACTTTATGGTGGTTGGCCTGTAGGGGCTGCCCTGTTAGTCATAATATTAACGCTTAGGTTTGCTTTTTATGGTTTCAATTCCCTTACGTTAATTGTTTATTTGGTTATATTTATTATAACGGCTCTATTTTCTTCAAAATTCAATACTTTTAATAGAAAAAATAAGCTAAATAGCTCCATTCTATTAATTTTGTTTCTAGGAATACTAACCAGCTTAATTTCACTCGTTATGTCTAACTTTTTTCGAATAACTGAGGCGTATGTATTTTACTTTATTATCCTCCCTCCTTTCATTATCGGTTTGGCTGTGTATATCATGGAAATTTTAAAAGATGCGATTTTAATCCGAACACAAATGATAAGGCTTGAAAAAATGGAGGTAGTCAGTCAGCTTGCTGCAAGTATTTCACATGAAGTTAGAAATCCTTTAACAGTTGTGAAAGGATTTGTTCAACTGCTAAAGGCTCCTGATCTAACTCAAGAAGTAAAAGAGCAATATATACAGCATGTTGTTAGAGAGCTTAATAGTGCAGAATCCATTATTTGTGAATACTTAGCATTTGCAAAACCTGCAATTGAAAAAGTGGATAATATTTCAATTAACCGTGAAATAGGATATGTAATTGAAATGATAAAACCATTGGCTAGCATGAATTTAATTACTATTTCTGAACAGTTGACTCCAGGCATTACCCGGGGGAATATTCAACATTTCAAGCAATGCTTCCTAAACCTAATTAAAAATGGTATAGAGGCAATGCCAAACGGCGGGGAACTTAGTATTGTTTCCTATGTAAATAATTTCGACATCATTATCGAAATAAGTGACAATGGAGTAGGCATGAACAAGGAACAAATAAATCGTTTTGGCGAACCTTATTACAGTTCCAAAGAAAAAGGAACAGGGTTAGGATCAATGGTAGCTGTTAAGACCATCCAAACGATGAATGGTACACTTCATATAAATAGCCTTTTGAATAAAGGGACGACGATTTCAGTAACACTTCCCGTTTATCAAGAAGGTTAATCTGGTAAATAATAAACAAAGTCCGCCGTAAATGGCGGACTTTTAGTTTGTAGACAAACTCGATAATATTTAAGTTTGTCTACAGTAAAATTTGACCGTTGATTGGAACGTAGGGCCCTTGCGCCTGCGGGGTCTCCCTTGGACGCGCTTTTCCCGCAGGAGTCTCGTACCTTCCGTTCCAATCAACTTTGTTTTAACATTTAGATTCGTAAAATGGAGGCATCCATTGATTACTCTTTCATTTCTGAGGGCTGACTTTTTACTGTTAAGTCATTAAAATTCACTTTTTCTGTTCAAGGCATTGATAAACCGACATCATATCTCGTTTATTCAATTCACGAATTCGGGCGAAAATGGGGATATCGGCAACGGCCCCGGTACGTTCACTTTCAGCCACGGCATCGCTTACTTTCCCTGTCAGCCAGGTTTGCACGTCGATGCCCTCGACGATTGCTTTGCGCCCTTCATCATCGATGCCACTGGCATGACAGCTCACACAGGGTATCGTTAATTTATACACACCGTCATGGATGTTATCTTCTGAAATGACTTTCTTCCCATTACAGAATGGACATTTATGACTTGCTTTAATTTTATTGATTTGGGTAACGATTTTTTTGTAGCCAAATGCTTCATAGACATAGGTTAGTTTTTTGTATTTGCCATTGGTGAAGTATTTATCTATAATGGTTTCTCTTGTTTCGTTAATATTGGCAAAGTCACAGATGGTGATCTGGTTTTTACTGCTGATTGCTTCGATATTGCCTTTAATGCTGTCCCAAAATGGCAGGGTATTTTGTAAAACCACTTCATAGCCTTTGAGGCTTGCCAGTTCCAGTTCGAGCATTTTCAACGCTGCTTTTGTTTCCCGAGGCAGGAATGAGACATCATCAGTAAGTGCGATATCGCCGCCCACAATTGCTTTTAGTTTTTCCAGTTCTGGCAGCTTCCCTACAATTTTGATGACTTGATCAATTGGCTGTTGGATGATTTCGCGAATGTCTGTATCACCAAATGTCAGTTTTTTATGATGGTTCAGGATCGTTCCTTGGCAGACTGGACAGGTGATCATCTCTTTTGATGCTTTCATCTGCTCTTTAATGATCGATTTCGATATGAACATATAACGGCCAATGATGAAATTGAATCCTTCCCATGTTCTTGATGCCTTGCCTGCTTTATCATAAAAGGACTTTTCCCAGTACCCATATAAAAAGGTTTGCTTTTCGGCATCTGTCATCTCATTATAGCTTTTACTAATGTCGTGACCGAGTTCATTCTTGATCTCATCAAACAGGAATTGCAGTTTTGAATGTTGATAATACTTTAGTACTTCCATTACGTCAGGATGTAATAAGCCATCCCAAAATGGCACGTTTTTGTCTTGAATGACGACATCGAAATCAAATTTTTCAATGACCCGGCGGCCCGAACAGCTTGGACAATGATTTTCTGCAGAATAGAAATCGAAGCTTCTTGTATCTTTATTGGTCGGATGTGCAGCGACTAGATGGTTGATCATACCGCCCACTTCATAAAGAAACGTATATTGACTATACAAGTGCCGTTCAAGATCGATGGCGATGACAGGTGCAATCGTGTCTGACTCGTATTCACCATAAATCACACGAGCGATTGGTGATAAGCTTTTTAAAATGCCGCCCTTGTAGACGTTCTCTGCCTTTTTAAAATAGTCCAGATGATTTTCTTGTAAGTAATTGATGCCACTTTTTGAGCGAAGTGTGGAAGAGATATGCAATGGCTCCACTTGATCTCCACTGTCTTTGTGACGATAATGATCTTCATGACTGACAACGTCAAGATGCTGGACAGGTGTTAGCTGTCTTTTACCAAAATCAACGATATAATCCGAGCTATCCAGCATATAGCCATTATGTTCAATCATGATGATGGAGACGGATTCATCCTCCAGGATGACCCTGACACTATCGATGAATTGGTTTAAAATATTTTGCGATAACCCCTTTGAAGGTTCGTCAAAAATGAACAGCGTATGTGGGTTTCTTGTCTTCGCGAAAAGCTCGGACACTAAGTGGACACATTGAAATTCACCCGTTGATAGTGTTTGTGTTTTTCTTTCCAACGTCAAATAACCAAGCCCAAGTTTGATCAATAAACTCAAGCGTTTATGAGCGATGTCTTCTGATGGCAATTCCTCGATGATATCTTCGATCGAACGCTGAAAAATATCATCAATTTCATCACTGTATTTGGTGAGTTTCTTTTTAATATCAAGAAACGTCGCAACGGTTGATCGACTTGTAATCGATTTGTTTCGGTCCTGCCCGACCATTACAAGCTTATCCTTTGGATACCGCTTCTGAAAATCCTTGGAGATACATTCATTGACAAGTGTAGATTTACCGCAGCCTGACTCCCCCGTAAAGGTAACGAGCCTATTCTTGGGAATCCGGATTTCCTCCATTTGAATATTGCGGCAGTAAAGATCCCGAAATTGATAGTATTCCGTTGGCGCTGCTTCATTTCGTTCCCAGCTGATTGGTTTGGGCCGCGGTGATTCCTCAACAATTTTCCCGCCATATTTCCCGCTTCCAGGTCCAAAGAACAATTGTTCATCTGTGCTATCTAACACAGTGTCTGAGTGATCAATGAGCCAAATTTGATTTTTGTAACCTAATTGCTTAATCTGTTCCAAAATTTTCAAAAGTGTTTGATGATCAAGACCGACGGAGATTTCATCAATGATGATCACGGTATTTTCACTTGTTGCCATGAATTCGGCCAAGTAAAGCCGTGTTAATTCTCCCCCTGATACTGTCCCCATAATACGGTTTAAGCCTAAATAACCAATATTCATATTGATTATATTTTGGAGAATATGCTGTTTAGCTTCACTAATATGTAATGTCTCTGCAAGTGAAAGGATCGTTTCGATGCTTAAGTTGTTGATATCGGAAATAGTATGCGGGCGATCTAATAATTCAATCGTATATTGCTCGACCTCTTGATTGTAGCGCTTCCCCTCACACTTTGGACATTCGACATTTTTCGTCGTACCGCGTCCTTTACAAGTGGGGCACCAGCCTAAGGCATTATTAAAGGAAAAAACTTCTGGAGAAAGATTGAATTTTTCAGCAAGACAAACACGAATCTCTTTAAACACACCAGTATGTGTGCCAATGGTCGAACGAGGATTGGCGGAAATGGATGATTTGCCTAGAAAAAGGACCAGCGGCATTTCTTCCATCTTGATGGTGCTGAAGTTGGTTTCCATAATATTAGGAAATAAATACTGATATTCAGACTTGGGCAATAAGGAAACGAGACGTTTCTTGGATTCTTCGCCAATGGTTTGACAAAAAGTCGTCTTCCCGGAACCGGATAAACCAGCAATTCCTAATGATTGATCGTCTGGCAGTGCTGCATCTAAATGGTTTATATTGTTCGCTATTAATCGATTTATTTTCATTTGTAACTCCTCTCCATTTTATTAAGCTCAGTCTTTCATATTAGCACAGCGACAAATGTATTTGGTATTTTTTTAACGGTAGCTCCATCCTGCCATTCTTTCACATTTCACTGCTCCAAAAACGTAATATGCGATAAAAAAAGGGCTGATATATGCAAACACTATAAATATTTATTGTTTTTCGGAAATTAATCAGTTAAACTGATTATATTAATAACTGATTATCATAGGAGGTGAAAGTTCAATTGAATAAATGGAATCAATCTTATGGTTTTTTACTTGGAAAGGCTTTGCAGCAAATGGAAAGTAAGTTTGCTGAAGGACTTATCCCATTTGATATTAACTCTAGACAATATGGTGTGCTTTTATTCGTTCAGGAAAACCCTTACTCATCACAAAAAGATATTTCTGAAAACCTACAAATCGATCGGACGACAATGGTGAGTCATATTGACCATTTGGAAAAATTAGGATTTGTTGAGAGGACAAGGAATCTTAATGACAGAAGGTCCTATAGCCTTCTGATTACTGAAAAAGGCAATGATGTATTGGATTCACGTTGGGAATTTTTAACTAATGTAGAATCAGAAGTTTTAGCCCCTTTAAATCAGCAGGAAAGACTATTGCTTAAAGATTTTCTCGTAAAAATTTGGAGGTCACTATAGAAAACAGGAGGTAACAAAATATGAACGCACTTGATTATTTTAATGCACGTCTTCAAGCAACAATAAGCCCAATGGATTATTTGAGATCCAAGCAAATGGATCCCGAGAAGTACTTCTTAATCGATGTAAGAAACGGTCCCATTCATTTAAGAAGTTTAACCATTAAGGATGCTAATGTTATACCTGAACAAGAATTACAGAATCGTTTAAATGAAATACCAAAAGAAAAGGAAATCATTGTTTATTGCTGGGATGTCTGGTGCAATACTGCTGCCAAAGTGGCAAAGGTTTTATTAGAACGAGGTTATAACGTTAAAGAATTGACCGGGGGTATTGCGGCGTGGCAGGAGATGAACTTTCCTGTTTCAAAATCAACCCAAGATGATGACATAAGTGATAATTGCGGTTGCTGACTCAAGTGCAGAACAATACAAGGTATTGGATTGGAGTTGCTTCTCTCGACCATGTAATGAAGGGGATCGATGGTGGATTCGCCCAACTTTGTCATGGGAAAGAGGCTCCTTTAAAAAAGATGAAAAATGGAGATTGGATCATTTATTACTCTTCAAAGGTAAGTCTTAAGCAAAGTACTCCGCATCAAAAATTTACTGCTTTAGGGAAAGTTATCGATGATGATGTTTTTCAATTTGATATGGGAAATGATTTCATGCCTTTCCGAAGAAATATAGATTTCATCAGTTGTACAGAAACATCGATTCATCCATTAATTCCACACCTCGCTTTCATTAAAAATGAGAAGCGTTGGGGTTATCCTTTTCGATTTGGCCATTTTGAGATAAGTGAAAAAGATTTCAAACTAATTGCAGAAAAAATGATGGAAGTTAAAAGTACTAATCTAAACTAGCCCTATACTTCCCTGACACAGTTATATAGCATAAAGCCCCTCTCGTCTAAGAGAAGGGCATTCTTTATGAAGTATGACCATATTTTTGCCCAATGCACTTATTTTGTATTGGACTTTTTTGCCTTGTTTTCAAGCTCGCTTTTTGGCTCAGTGGAGAATTCCACATCTTTTCCATGTCCCTGCGGGTTAACACTTGGTGCGATGCGACCTCGTCCTGTCTTTTTGCTCATTTGCTTCACCTCCAAGTATATTATGTCCGAACTGTTATAAATTAAAAACGAGTCCTTCTTTGTAATCCGTAATTCCACTGCTCCTTATCTGTTCATGCAATAAAAGATATAGAGTAAAATTGGTCCTTTATCATATGTTATAATATGGTAATTATATACTTATCTTAATTACTGCATAGATAAGTTCAATTTTATGGGGGGCTTGTATGGTTTCGTATCTATTTACTATTATTGTAGTTGGCATTATCGGACTGATTGGCTACAGCATGATTTTCAAAAAGAAAACGCCTTCTAGCATGTATACACCTTACGATGACATGGTTATGGGGAAAAAAGATGATGTTAAAAGAAACTACCAAGAACAAGATACAAAACACTATATCGAATATGAAGAAAAAATTGATAAAGACAAAACCATTTGAACGGATTTGTCTTTATCCAGCAATTAATTGTTTTGTAAATTTTCAATCTATTCAGCTTGTGTTTATGGTTTCAGTCACGTTTTCGTTGTTTAATTTAGGGTTTATTATTTTACCATCTGTCTCGCTTCCATAAACAACACCTGGATAAACTTTTTCAGGTTATTGCGGCTCTGGTTGCTTACTTTTTTGCTTTTGTCTTCTAGCTCCAGCATTTTCTTGCGGACTTCCGAGAAATCAAAAAATGTGGAAGAATAGGCTTCGAATTTTGGATTCAGATAATCCGTCAAACCTAATGATGCGATATGGATGAGCGCCTGGTGAAGAGCGCGGCGGACACGCTGCTCAGAGGCTTTCATTTCTTTCTGGATTTCGGCCTCTCCAGCTTGATCTCCCAGCTTTTCAACAGCGATTCCTGCAAAAATTTCCTTTAAATATGGAAACGTGTAGGCAGAACCGAGTCTTTGCTTTTCATTTTGGAGGAATCCTAAAATGTTTAGTAAATCTTCGCTTCCCACTTCGCCAATCATACCTAAATCGGAAATTAAGGAACGTCCGGCTTCCATTATATTTTTTGTATGTGGTGGGGACACGAACGTTGACTTCGAGGCTGTAAATAAGTTCAACGATTGTTGAATGCCCTGAATCGATTGATCCACCAGTACCCGCTTGTTTACTTTTTTTAATATACATGAAATTTCAACTTGGTTCAGCGGTTTTGTAATGTAGTATTCCGCCCCTAATTTATACGCCTCTCCAATCAGGTCCTTCGCCTCCACTTGCGAAATCATCACAAACTTTCCTTGAAATCCATCAGCAAGAGCCCTGATCGTTTCAATTCCGTCCCTGATTGGCATGAGCAAATCAATTAGGACAACGTCTGCTTTTTTTAAAAACAACAAGCCATTATTCACTAACGATCCGTCTTCTGCTTCACCCACCACTTTTCCTAAGTCTTCGTCTTCAATCATCTCTGTCAGCATTCCTCGAATGGCAGGATCGTCATCTATAATGAAATAATTCATCTCGTTAACCCTTTCTCCATAATCGCATGAATCGGAAGTTCCACGCTGAATACGGTTTCTTTATAGTTATCCATAAGCCTGATATGTCCTCCAAATTTTTCAACAGTTTGTTTCACATATGATAAACCGATACCCGTCGAAGGGTTTCCCGCCGCATCAAATTTCTTTGTATATCCTGCCGTGAAAATGACTTCCTTCTGCCTCGGTGCAATGCCGGGTCCATTGTCACTGATGCAAAACTCCACGGATTGATCTTTCCTTTTCACATGCAGCGATACGTATCCCTCTTCTTTAATGGCTTCCACTGCATTGGCCAACAAATTATTTATTAATGATAATACCATAAATACATGGTAGGGAGGATGATCCCCATCTATATGCAAGGAAAATGAAATATCTTTGTGAAGGGACTCTGCATATCGTCTATTGGACACGACCATTATGTTACAAAGCTGTTCGATATTCATATATTCCTGCAGGTTTTCGGTAGACATGAGTTCGGATAACCCCGCATAAATCCGCTGGTTATCTTTTTTGATTTCATGTACAAGACCGGCAATCTGCAGCGCCGTTTGCGCATCCCGGCCGTTCGTCTCGTCTGATTTTAACCGACGATAAAAATCATAACATGTGCGGGTGATTTCTTCCGCAGCTTGCATCGTTTTCTTCAGTTGAACCGTTTCTTCATACAAACTTGAAATGAAAAGCAGCATTTGTTCTTTTTGCATGCGCTGCTCTTTTTCTGCGAATTTTGCTTCTCTCAGCTTTAATATATTAAAAAAACCGAGAACGAAAAAGCTTCGAATGAAGGCGATTAACACGAGTTGGTCAATATCTAGCGATGGTGTGTCCTGATTGGCCAAGAAGGAACGGATCGCCAATTCCGATACACCTGCAGAAAGCTCGATCAATACCCCTAAAATCCCGATCACAAACGGCTGGTCGTGCCGGTCGTTCATTTTCGTCCTATGAAAGGCAAACGCGTAGATGAAGTAATAGAAAAAGGCGGGCAAATGAAGATACATCGCTTCCTCAACAGATATGTCCCGTATTCCAACTGCCAGTGAAAAACGAAAAACAAACACACTCATCCCCGTTAAAAAGCCTGCAATATTCGGGTTGACTCCCCTCCCCCACAGTAAAAACAAGAAAAAAACGGGGGTTCCCAAACTGACTCTGAATGTATCGTCGAATGGATAAAACTTGAATTCACCCGCAAGAGGCACTGCAATCATAATCAATAGTAATATCCTTATTCTCTCTTTCAATATGGTCCCTCCCCAGTCACTTTATAAAAAGATAACACATGAACTGGTAAAAAAGAGAGATGGGTTTTGACTGAAATTTTTATTTTTTCTATCACTTGTAAGTATCAGTAGGTTCCAGTAGTTTTCAGTAGGTTGATTATAAACTTAGAATAATCTAAATATTGAAAGCGTTAACAAACAATTACATAGGGGGAATTTAAATGAAAAAGTTTGGCTTAGCTACACAAATTTTTGTTGCACTTGTACTGGGTATCGGTGTCGGTGCTTTATTCCATGGTAATGAAACAGCCATGGCCATCATGCAACCGATTGGCGATATTTTTATTCATTTAATTAAAATGATTGTCATCCCGATCGTCATGGCTGCATTAGTAGTCTCAATAGCGGGAGTGGGCGATATTAAAAAACTAGGAAAATTAGGTGGGAAGACTCTTCTTTATTTTGAGATTGTCACTACAATTGCCATTGTTATTGGAATATTGGCGGCAAACTTGTTCCACCCGGGGTCTGGTTTAGATACAAGCAATCTTGAAAAAAGTGACATTTCAAAATATGAAGAAACAACAAAGACGGCTGGAAGCGGTGGCTTTGGGGAAACAATTTCTCATATTGTTCCTCAAAATGTATTTGAATCAATGGCTCAAGCGGATTTATTACCGATCATCTTCTTTTCTGTGTTATTTGGCTTAGGTGTGGCTGCGATAGGAGAAAAAGGAAAGCCTATTCTTGGATTCTTTGAAGGTGTGTTAGAAGTCATGTTTTGGGTGACGAATCTAGTCATGAAATTTGCCCCCTTTGGTGTATTTGCGCTGATTGGTGTAACCGTTGCTAAATTTGGTATTGCAACATTGGTCCCTTTAGGGAACTTAGTAGTTGCTGTTTATGTGACGATGGTCTTCTTTGTGTTCGTCGTTCTTGGAATTATTGCGAAAATGTCTGGGACAAGCATTTTTGTTATCCTGAAAGTGCTAAAGGATGAACTGATATTGGCATTTACTACAGCAAGCTCAGAGGCTGTATTGCCAAGGCTTATGGACAAAATGGAGAGGTTTGGCTGCCCGAAATCCATTACTTCATTTGTTATTCCAACAGGCTATACATTTAATTTGGACGGCTCATCGATTTATCAAGCACTTGCTTCGCTTTTCGTGGCACAAATGTATGGGATTGATCTGTCCATTACACAACAGATTACGTTGTTACTAGTATTGATGTTAACGTCAAAAGGAATAGCTGGCGTTCCGGGTGCGTCATTTGTTGTTATTTTAACGACACTCGGTTCTATGGGACTGCCGGTGGAAGGTGTAGCGTTCATTGCCGGTATCGATCGAATTTTGGATATGGGAAGATCAGCGGTTAATGTCGTGGGGAACTCATTGGCTTCGATTGTCATATCGAAGGCGGAAGGTGAATTTGACCAGGAAAAAGCAAACCATTACGTTGATTCAATTAAACAATCAGACGTAGCATAAATTACATTTTAAAAGGAAAATCAGTACGTGAACTATGCCTGCAGTATGATGTGTTAACAGAGTAAGAGCTTGATCTTATTTTAAATCCTTACTAGATGACAAACCCAGGTATTTCTGGGGCTGAGCTGTTTGATAGATCGTAATTTACGATTTTGATGGCAGATATGGTTGATGAATAACAGGAGTCTGGGAAATTGATATAAAAACCTCCTTTATATAGAGGGCTTCTAAATTTTAAACAATAGTGATTGGAACATAAGGTGCGAGACTCCTGCGGGAAAAGCGCGTCCAAGGGAGACCCCACAGGCGCAAAGAGCGCCAAGAAGGCTCCCGGACCGCCCGCGGAAAGCGAGTGCCTGGTGTGGAAAGAACGTTCTAACTTTACAAACCCTCAAAAAAACTAAAATCGATTATCGAGTTTGTCTACAGACTGAAGAGCCCGTCCTTTATACCAGGAACTTATCAAGATCACGAAAAAAACCTGCATAGAACTAAAGTCTACACAGGTTTCAAAAAAGCTGTTTTCCATATTGTATAACCATAAACCAATAATCCTATAATGTAATTACCTTAAACACCCTACTAAGTTGGAGAATCTACTTTAAAGCGCGAGTGTAATTAAATGTGTCTTTGTTTTGAGGAACATCAGGATCTTTTTTCCCGGCAGGCTGCACTGCTCTTCCTGTATTTCCACTATAGCCATCTTCCACAGGCCCTGGATAATGATAATGTCCATCATTAACTGTTTGAGTTGTTGATTCACCAGTCGCCTGGCTTCCTCCCGTTTCCACCTGTTCTTTATCGTTATTCAATTCATCTCCTCCTTTTCTAAAGATTCTTTTATAGTATTTGATAAAAGAATAATAAAATTAAAGGAGAAAAAAGGAAGCGCTATTAGTTATACGTCTAATCTAATTAATCAGGAAAGGACTGAGTAATTAGATTAGGGTTTTTATTTGCTGTTTCATACACCCTGAAAATCAGGCAGAAAGGAGTAAGTGTTATTCAGTTATTCAACCTGAAGTTTCTTTATTCCCTCCTCATCAGTATTACTCCACTCCCAAAAACCTGATAACTCCCCCTTTGTTAATCAAAGGCCAGAAAGTCCATTGCATCGTTTTGCAAGAAAGGACTGGGTTCGCCAACAGTATATATCTGTAAGTCATGCATAGCCCTGGTGCATGCGGTGTAGAATAATCTTCGTAAGCTCTCATCGCCATATGTTTGCACAGATGCATCATAAATGATGACAGCATCAAACTCGATGCCCTTGGCCAAATAAGCCGGAATAACAACAACACCCTGTTCATATTCATTTGTGCCTTTCTGTACGAGTTTAATTTCACCAATGATACTAAGGGCATCGTATGCAGCGGCACTTTCGGCAGCGGATTTACAGATTATTGCGATGGTATTATATTCACGGCTTTGTAAGTCTTTGACTTTAGACACGATATTGTGGTGCAATTCATCACGGTTTGACACTTGAGTCAGTACAGGCTTCTCGCCTTCACGGTCGAATGCCTTAATTCGATGGCCTTCAGGAACTAGTTCACGTGTAAATTCTATAATCTGCTTAGTGGATCTGTAGCTTTGATCCAAGGTTATACTCTCGGTTTCACTTACTCCGTATAAACTGGTAAGAGTCTGGAAATCCACCCGTTCGCTGGCATGTGCAAATATCGCCTGGTTAAAGTCACCGAGCACGGTCATCCTTGCAGAAGGAAACAACCGTTTCAAAAACTCGAATTGAAATGGAGAATAATCTTGTGCTTCGTCTACAAGCACGTATTTTATTGAGGAATTCGTCTGAAATCCTACAATTAGCTCCTTCAGCAGCAAAAATGGAGTCGCGTCTTCGTAATGCAGTTTACCTTCGTCCAGCATTTTTTGCGTTGATATGCATATTTCCCTTTCGACAGGTGTTTCACCCTCATTCCACAGTTCACTCCGTATTTGTTCGTCAAAGAGTTGCTTGTATATTCCCTTAATATTGATAAAATGAAGGGCTTCTACCCGTTTGCGTAACGTCTTCAATTTCTTGCGAACAATCATACGCGTGAGCATTTTTTGCTCTTTCTCATAATCGTCAAAGGAATCTTCAGTTTCGCCGCGTTTTTTCTGTAAGTAGGTGTATACCTTTTGATAGTCTTCTTTGCTTAGGTACTCGATTTCCTCCTGGACCCAAGGTTTTTTCAACTCAGACTTTTCCGTTTCATCAAGTAACTCACATAACCAGTCTTTCAACTTTTCAACCCTATTGTGAAACCTTAGTGTAGTGTCTGTGTTATAAAATCTTTCTAAGATTTGTTTGGCGGAGACGAGCGTTTCCCCCCGAAACTTTAACCCTCTAAAGATCATTCCAGAAAGTTCTAGTGATTGTCTGTATGTTTTGATTATCTCAAAGAAGCGAATCGATGCCTTAAATTGGATACTCGCTGTCCTAGTGCTATAGGAAGGATCATCCGCTGCAGTCAACAAAAATTCTAATTGCTCATAAGGATCCTCAACTTGAAACGAGTCAGTCAGACGATGATCCAAGTATTCCTGGAATGTTACCTGCTGCATATTCTCTTCGCCAAGTTCGGGCAACACATTTGATACGTAGTTATTAAACATGGAGTTAGGGGAGAATAGAATGATTTGGTCGGCTTTTAGCCATTCCCGATTCTTGTAGAGCAAGTAAGCGATCCGTTGGAGGGCAGCTGATGTCTTGCCGCTGCCAGCGGCACCTTGAACAATGAGCAGACGTCCGCGATCGTTCCGGATGATCCTATTTTGCTCCCGTTGAATGGTGGCAACAATACTGTGCATATGCTTATCTGTTCCCTTGCCAAGCACCTGCTGCAGGATCTCATCTCCAATGGTGAGACTCGTATCGAACATTGATTCGATAACGCCTCCCTTGATCATGTATTGCCATTTTTTCTCCAACATCCCCCGAATTATGCCACCGGGAGTAGAGTATTCTACAGGACCCGGAGGATAGTCATAATAAACACTTGAAATCGGAGCCCTCCAATCGTAGATAATGAAGTTTTCTCCTGTTGTATCAGTAAGAGTGGAGGTCCCGATATAAATTTGTTCCGTAAGGGAAGACCCTTCTTCAGTGACATCGATCCGGCCGAAATAAGGCACTTCCTGCATGCGGCGCAGTGTTGACAACCTCTTGAAGGAATATCTATGTGCGCCTTCGCTTTGTGACAAGTCTTGAGCCTGCTGCCTTAAGCCAATGATGGTCTCGAGGTAATCATCGAAAGTATCGATATTAACCTTGAGGTCATCCCAGAAATGTTTACGGATATTAACAACTTCTTTTTTACGCTTTGAAGTTTCTCCTTCAATTTTGCTGATTTGTTTCGTAATTGTTTTTATCACCCCGTCCAAACGTTCTTGCTCCTGCCGAATTTCATCGTTCATATCAGACACTCCTTCAAAAAATAAAAATAGGGGTTGACTAAAGGTGAGCTTTACCTTATACTTATAGTAAGGGATAAACTGTAATATTATATTGATAAATGTGTTTCTATACTAATTTATCATAACTACTGAATTATATCAATGTATATTTCATAACAGTTTCCATAATGAATCGGCGTTTTAAAGTCATTAACCAGTTGAGCAAGTAGCTTGACTGGTTATTTTTTTATGACTATCTACATGTTACTCATGTTTTTCATAATAGCTGCAACACTCACACCAACGGTTGATTCGTTGTAACGATGAATAATCCGGAACTAAAAAAATGGATAGCCCCAAATAAGGCTATCCAGCTTAATCTATAAATGCTGTCTAAAAGATCACTTTACCTTTACCCCAGATTTGATCAAGGTAGGCGGAGTTTCTCCCTGTAATCCGGCTACAAGGTTGGTTGCTGCCAGCATCGCCATTTTCAGGCGGGTTTCATATGTTGCGGAACCGATATGAGGCAAAGTGACGACATTCTTCATGGAAAGCAATGGATTGTCCTCCTTGACGGGCTCTTGTACAAAAACATCCAGTCCTGCCGCGTGAATTTCACCGGTTTTTAGCGCAGTGATCAAGGCTTCTTCATCAACGGTTTTCCCTCTTGAACAATTGATGAAGATGGCAGTCTCTTTCATGAGCTTGAATTCTTTTTCCCCCATCATCTTTTCAGTTTGGGGAGTCAGCGGTGTCATCAAGCAGACAAAATCAGATTGCTTTAACAGATCTTCCAGAGAACAGTATGTAGCTCCATACTTTTGTTCTGCTTCTTCGTTTCTAGATCTGTTGTGATAGAGGATGTTCATATCGAATCCAAAACGGGCCCTTTTTGAAACGGCAGAGCCTATTCCGCCCATCCCGATAATCCCTAATACTTTATGATGGACGTCAAGCCCAAACGATTTTTCTCCGATGTTCGATGACCATTGCCCTGACTTTACCATTTGATCCATCTCTGGCATTCTTCTCGCTGTGGACAGCATCAAGCCCATAATCGTATCTGCGACTGTTTCATTCAATACCTCAGGAGTGTTCGTGGCCATGATTCCGCGATTGGACAGCTCCGTTATATCCAAATTGTCATAACCAACTGACGAATTACAGACGATTTTTAATTGCGGTGCTTGATCCAGTAAAGTTTTATCCACTTTTAATCCTGAACCTAATATACCTTGTGCGTTCTTCAGCTCTTGAAGAAATTCAGGATAATTTTGTGAGTTAAGACCTTCAAAATAAACGACATCACAAGTCTTTTGAATATAATCCAATACTTCTTGATCCACTTTCTTATAAATGATTACTTTCGGTTTCATCATTAGTACCCTCACCTCCAATAAAGTAGGACCCCATCGGGATCAAATGCAGACACATGTATTTTGAAATACCTCTACCTATAATCTACCATTATTTAAAAAAAGGTTGTAGCTAATTGAATGGCGGACCAAACTGCTAAAATGGAAGCTAAAGATAGAATGATATTTTCGAACCAATTGTTTTTATATTTTCCCATCAAGCTTTTTTTATTTGATAGCACCAGCATCCCAATAGCGATAACCGGAAAACCGATGATGTTTATTGCATTTACGCCAATTGTTAATGCGATGAAACCAGGCATGCCGGGAATGGACCAAATGATTGGCGTAACCAATACAAAAATCATAACCCATTTATACATTGGATCTTTTTCATATTTACCATCGTACTTTTCGCGACGATCCTTATTTATTACGTAAAAGGCATCTACTATCAATCTAGGAAAACCAGTTGACTTGCCTACTACACTCGCGAACAATACGCCAAATACACCAAGATAGAAAATGTACCAGCCAAATTGTCCTAACGACATTTGTAATGCCATTGCCAAGTCATCAATCGTTTCCACATGAATTCCCTTCGGTTTTAAAATTTCTGCCCCAACAACCCAAATGGCCAAATTAATCACGATGCAAACTCCGATGGCAAACAGCAAATCATTTCTTTGAATCTTTACATGACTCGGTTTCGTCCAGCCCTTTTCCTTCATGAAATATGGATGAACAAAGTTCGAAATCGATCCTGCCACTGCACCGATAATTGAAATCGCTACCAATAATGCTCCATGAACGCCAGTATCACTTGGAATACTAAAACCAACTGTTCCCTTAATGATTTGCCCCACATCCGGTGTTGCTTGAATGGCCAGGAACAAGAAGGCAATGGTCAATAATGCCAAAAGCACTTTCATTACACTTTCAATTCTATTATAAATATTTCTGCCAATAAGCATAAAAACTAATCCTACAACGACCATTGAAGCTAAGAATGGCTGGTTAACATGGCATAGGGTCGATAAAACCTCTCCCGCTCCCTTAATCATATATGCATTAAAAAGATGACCCATTATTAATGCATAACCAAACATGAAGTAACCGAAGAATGGGTGGATACGTCCATATCCTTCAAGTATGGTTAACCCCTCTGTGTTACAGAGCTGGAATCTGGCGATAACATTAACGATAAGAAAACGAAGGATTAATGACAGAGCTAAAATCCACATTAAGCTATATCCATAATCTGCCCCGGCTACAGAAGAAGTCACCAGATCTCCGGCTCCAAGCCACGTCAACACGGCAAGAATCCCCGGACCATAAGATGTTTTAAACTTCGTGATGAAATTGGGTTTCTTACTGACGACCTCCGGAACAATCACAGTAGATTCAGCAAGGTTTGATTGATTTTTCAAGTTATTCACTCCATTCCAACGAGTAATGTATTCGCTTTCATTTTTTTCTAAAGCATTAATACTTTGATAACCCTAGACATACAGATAATGAAATTATGCCAAGACTTTATGTCATTTCCGAATTGACATAAAGTGTACGCTGCAGTATGTTGTCATGCTTCATGTTGAAGTGAATCAGCTCGTTAAAAAAGCTCCCCTTCCATTTAATTGAATGTTTTGACTATTTACATTGAAATTGTAAGACAAATTAAAATGTAAGTCAATCATAATATTTAGAAGTTTTTTTAACGCATTAAAAAACTTTAGACACTTCGTACATGTTGACACATTCAAGAGAATTGGCGTTGTTGCGGGTTAGAAAAAAACAGGATCATTACCATACGGATAAGGACGTGCGAATAGATTAAAGCCATAAGCGGATAATATAAGCGAAGGAGTGAAATATATGCCACAAGAAAATAACAATGATCCATTTAATAATGTTGATAGAGACCCAACTAATAATCCCACTACTACTAATAATGATGACAACGATACAATTGACAGACCTGTAATGATTGATGATGGTTTGAACCCCGGATTTCAAAGGGAAGAACGTCCTAGCCCTAATCGTGATATCCTAACAATAGAGGGAGTTGCAAACATTAGAGAACGTTTTCCTTCGGATCATGAGAGACTTATGAGCAGAATCAATCTTGGTGATGCACTAATAAATCGAGAAAATACACATACTGGACGGTATGAAAGATAAAAAGTATATCTTTTAATGGAAGATTAACCGCGAGAAAAAGCTAAAGACCTGTATAGGCTTTAGCTTTTTATTCATTTTTCGAATAAAAACATAAAAAAAGACCGCTGGTGCCTACACACCAAACGGTAATGTTATAGAAGGTCCCTGGGGAGGGGGAATACTATGAGTAACAAAATTATATATTATATCCTGCCTGTAACGCCGATTTCTTCACCAGTGATGGCTGCTGCACCTTCTGAAGCTAGGAATACGGCCGTTGCACCAATTTCTGATGGTTCAAGTAAACGCTTGATCCATTGTTTGCCTAGAATGTGGTGGTTTAGAGCTTCTTCTACTGTTGTAATCGAGCATTTTTATGACGAATTGGATGATATTAAGAACAGTAAAAAGGGAAATATAAAAATGGGCATTTTCTCCACGCTAGGAACGGACATTTTCTCTGAACTCATGGCACTATTCCACAAAGAATATCCCCTTATCACTGTGCGATTTGTGGAGGATGGCGCCCTTCATTTAAAAAACACCCTACTTCAAGGCGAACTTGATTTAGTGGTGATGCCCCTGCCCATTGATGATGAGTTTGAAAGCATTCCATTCATGAAAGGCGATTTACGTCTTGTTGTTCATCAGAATCATCGACTTGCCGATCAAGAAACGGTATTGTGGGAAGATTTAAAGGAAGAAAGCTTCATCATCTTTCGGGAGGGCTACCAAGTTCATGAATTGATCATGCAGGCATGTAAGCTAAACGGCTTTGAACCAAACGTCATTTGCGAAACTTCACAGTGGAAATTCATCATGGAAATGGTCTCTTTTAATCAAGGAATAACGATCCTCCCCCAAAGTGATTTAGAACAAATTGATGTTAGTGAAGGAAAGATTAAAGTCATTCACCTTAACCCCCGTATTAACTGGCAAATCGGCATCGCTTGGAAAAAGGACAGTTATCTCTCTTACGCTACTAGAACTTGGATCGATTTCATTAAAACTAACCTAGAAGGCAGCAGAAACAATCAATGATATGTTGAAAATTCAAAAGACCGCCAATTCGGCGGTCTTCCTCTCATTGATTTTATTATGCCTTCCCTTTCACCCTGTAATGAACCTCCCCAGGTTCTTTGCAAAAGGTGATTCCGCTTCCCGGCTCGTAATAAAAGGTTTTTTTGCCCAAAGAGCGTCCATGGAAGGTCGTATGCAGATAGGATGCTTGGTCCCTTTTGAAGGCAAGCTGATTTTTGCTTAAGGATACAGGAAGGCAATGGCCATAGTCTGTGTGGACCAATGTTTCTTTTTCGTTCATTTCCTCGAGGTCACTAATGTGAATGTAGGAAAACCAGACCCCTCCTCTTTTCCGGAATGAGCGGGAGGAGAACCAGACCATTCCCAGCTGGGCATTTATGCAGACGGGCAGCCTGTATTTACCGCCAAGTACGGATTTGGCTGCTGCAAGACCGCCATCCAGATCCAAGCCAAAGTGGTTTAGCGTGTTATTCAGGATTTCCTGGCGCGGTTGTGCAACATGGAATGTGTTCTCTCCCTCCACTACTGTGGTCATCTCGACACCATTTGAATCGTAACGCTCCATCATTCCCACCGTTTCCATATTCAATAAATAGTTTTTTCGTATCATCATTCCATTCACTCCCCATTTCACTATTCATTTTTTAGGAGTATACTGGTTATAGAGGCAGGTATACTCCTGCTCGCAAGCCCTTAGGTGATTGTCTGACCGGACGTGCTCACCTAGGGGTTTTTTACTGTTTTCAAAATCACATTTCCCTCACCTCCTCAACAGCTATACAGCCAACGCACCAGCTCTTCGATATTGTTTTTATCTTTGCTTAGGTGAAATAATGGCGGCCGTCCTTTGTAGGTTCCTTTAAACTCCTTCCAAATGGGATTGGCAGGACTCCAGTCCACCTCTTTCAATTTTGACATTCTCGTGGAAATCAGCTGTTGTCTTTGTTCGATATGCTGGTTTTCCATTTTGTCATTGGCATAAAGCGCAACGGCAACGAAAAGAGGGTAGCTGGCAAGCATGCATTTTGTGTAATCTCCCATCTGTTCGGCCGGGTATATGTCGAATAGTTCATTAAGATATAAATGAATGAGTGTGATGTATTCACTGTTAGAAAGCGGACTTGATGAAACTTTCTCTTCGATGTTTACGTGTACCTTCCCAGTCATGAAGATGCCGATGACCTGCCTCAATTGCGATAGCGATAGCAGGTTTTTATTGCCTGGTCGATTGATGGAACGCTTTTCAAGTTCGACACCGGCTGTTTTTAACGATTGATGAGTATGAAGCACCTGATTGGTAATGACGTTGAGGTTGTTTCGCGAGTCGAATGAAATCCGTTTGGAAAGGGCTACTTTCTTGCCTTTTAGATTGAGATCCAGATAGAGCTGGGATTCTTCCGCTTGTGTAAGCCCTTCAAATACTTGGATGGCAATCGAGCTTTCCTTCATGAGTGAATCCAGTTCGTAAGCTTGTTTCACTTTTTCTTCATCCTTCTTTAACGCTTTAAGGATACTGTCCTCCAATTGTGCGAAGGCCGCAATTCGTTGGGTTCCATCGATGATCGATAGTTCGAACGCTTCTCCATTAAGGATGGTTCCTTCCCTGCTGTTGGCAACGAGTGGTGGCAGATAGATATTTTTCGTTAAAGCATTGTCCAACAGATAATTCTTGATCGACCGGACCCGCAGCTGGTTGATTTCCCTAGTGGCGATTTGTCCATTGCGATACATGTGGACCAGTTCCATGATTGAGTAGGAAACCATTTTCCTTCTTTTCCGGTCCAATTCACCTAGAATCATGCAGCCATCCTCCTTCCTGTTCTATTTTTCGTTTGAACACGAGAGCCGTTTTCTGGATGGCGTTTGTAGTCGAATGGTTTTTGACTCTTTTTTTAAAGGGATCGTAGATGTGTGAAAACAAGGGATCCTCATGCTTCCATGTGCAGGCTTCTTTCAATGGCAGCATGTGATCGATTGCTTCTTCATAGGGGATTTCATGATGTTTGTGAAGTTGGTGGATCGTTTGGGCAAGGGCTATTTGAATGCCGGAATAGCCGGATGTGAATGTTTTCCGGTCTGCCATCTTCTTCGGAAAGATTTCCAGCCATGATTCGAAAAATGCGGTTGCGATGCTGATCATTTCGTCTTTGGTTACATCACCATAATTGGCTTTGCCCGTTTTCACGGAGACGTTTCCTTCAAATAAAGCGATAAGGCAGCGCCTCATGATCGTCAGCGAAGTCAACGCCGTACAGTTCACTGTTATCCTCGAAAGGGTGGCTTCTATCTCCATCTCACTTTCTAATATCCTGGCAATGTCCCGTGTCAGTTCTGCATATTCATCCCGCTGATCGTACTTCATCACCAATCCTATATGCGGCTCTTTTCGCTTCGTATTAATATCATTGAATAGCTGTCTTTCTTCATGCGTTTCCAGATTTAAATAGATTTGAATGGTGACGGGGTAGGTCTTTAACTTATCAATTTGATTTTGAAGCTTTTCCGCTTGCTTAAAGTTACCGATTTCTTCTTCCGCTTCCTTCCGCGCCCTTAAGTGACTGATGGCTGAAATTAGGGCGTAGGTCCTGTGCTGACCATCAAGTATGTATATTTTGCTTCCTGGTGGCAGTTCTCCTCCATCGTTCACTTCTTTGATCGCTCCCCTGCTCGAGAAGATGAACGGGGAAAAGTAAAAGTCCCCTTCCGATACAGAATCGATGATGAACTCCCTGATTTCAGTCCTTCTATTGAGATCAAGCTTTCTTTGAACCGCCTCATCGACTTCGAATATTGCCTCCAATGTGGAGAATTGGATTTGCGAGATCAATATGCTCTTCCCGAATTGGGTACAGCTGTTTCCGGGTATCGTCACTTTCATTTCTTGATATGTCATTCACTTCACCTCTCTGTGACCATTATCCTATTTTATGCATTTTTTGTAAAACCGCTCTGTTTTTACCCTCTATCAAAATTCGTTCCCTATTGTGACTCAATTACCTGTTTGACTGGCTAACTCTTTACAAGCTCTCATTAAAGAGCTATACTTTCCAATTTCCTTTTCAAATCTGCTACTCTATATCGATATTTCCTTGTTATTTTGTGTCCATTTAGAGAACAAACAGCCAAAATCCATGTAAAAAGTGAAATGAAATGACATTTTTGTGAATTTTTAAGAACACGTAAAAAAAAGTCTATCTGAATGATAGACTTTTTTCTTCTAAATTTGATTAAAGTTAATCTATTCTGCCATCTTTATTTCAATGGCTAAGTTACGTAAGTAATCCAATAAGGGCCGTATTTCCTCCGGGGCTGTTGTGTCAGTAAATGAGAAGGACTGTTTCTGCTTTTCATCGGCTATATCCAGCTTGTATGAAAACGAGTCCGCTCCTTGGGCTTTGGCTCCAGCCATTTTACTTAGGTGGGCATTAGGAAGGTCAGCTGTCTTCATTAAATTCAGTAATTCCTCATTTTTTCCCTCTGGCAATTCATCTGTGTCTATCTTAAAGTTCAAGTCGAGGTTGGCAAATCCCCCTATGCAGCTAAATTGGATATGCATGTTAAATGAAGCCTCCTATTCATGGATTATGACTACTCAGGCAGTCCAACCGCTTTAAAAGCATTTTCAATTGTCCCTACAGCTGTTTTCGGAACTTCTCCACTATCAACAAGTTTTTGCGCTGACTTGATGACAATTTGTACGAATTGATTGAAATTTGCCGTTGCAAATAAATTCTGCATCGCATTGAACCAGATCAAAGCCGCTTTGTCCGTTCCGATCTCCATCGATACTAGATAAAAGGCCTTGTTTGGTATACCGCTATTGATATGGACACCATGATTATCCCGATCTCCTTTATAGAAGTTCCTCATGTGATCAGGCTGCAAATCTTTCCCCATTAACTTATTGTCAAATGCAGTACCTGGTGCTTTCATCGAACGGAGCGCCTGTCCTTTCAGTGATGGTCCCATTATATCAGCACCGATTAGCCAATCTGCATCTCCCGCTGTTTGCTTTAAATGAAATTGTTTTATGGCAATTCCAAACGCATCCGAAAGATGTTCATTCAAGGCCCCAGACTGACCATCATACTCCAATCCACTTGTGAACTGCGTAACCCCATGTGTAAGTTCGTGTCCAATAACATCGAGTGAATTGGCAAAATTGCTAAAGATGACCCCATCGCCGTCACCAAATACCATTTCATCCCCGTCCCAATAGGCATTCGTGAATTTATTCCCATAATGAACGTTCAGAATGAGATCAAGGCCTTTGTTATCAATTGAATTACGATGCAAGACATCCTTGAAATAGTCACGCACAACTCCGCTATAATCATATGCAGCGTTAACTACTGGGTCTGCACTTGATCGATCCCCTTCTTTCCTGGCCTCATTCTCCCGGAGTTTCGTTCCTCCCTTGCAATCATAAACATGGCGGGCAGATTCTCCACGAGGACCAGATCCTGCATCAGTTAAAGCGACAACACCATCAATATCATATTCTTTCAAGATTCTGCGCCTGCGCATATGACGGCTTTTCGCTAAACTGACCCGCGCTTCTTCCACATCATTTTGTGCCAAATTCTCAAGAATATAGTTAGGTACGATGAAACACTGACACTTTTTGGAACAATCTCTTTTGTGCATATTCAACACTCCTTCATGTTTTTTTTTTCGATCCATTAGATTTTCGTTATACAATAATGCCACGCGTCTGTCTTCAACATCCTTCATGGTATTTATCCGTTTATCCGTAAGTTAACTTGATGCTTTTCCTATATTCAACACATTTCTATAGATTACTTTCGCCATACTTACCTCATTTCCCTTCCTACTGTACTACTTGCTAACTCTTTCTCAGCAAGTTCGCTCCTTAGTTAAAGTTGTTCTTCTTAGTCGATATGGCCAATTCATCTTTAACAAATACAAATTTCCTTTTTTTAAATAAATTTCATATTTTTCTCACATTTTTCTTTTATCATCTATATAGTGAATTTAATAGTACGACTCGGAGGTCCTGAATAAATGGAAACTAAACAACCAAACACTTCTCTGTATAGAAAAGTATGGAGATGGCATTTTTACGCTGGAATTATTTTTGCACCCTTACTTATTATTCTGGCAGTTACTGGCTCCATCTATTTATTTAAGCCACAGATCGAACACTTGCTTTACCAAGATTACCAAGAGGTTATTCCGCAAGGAGATAAGATACCAGCATCCCAGCAGATTGAGAAAGTGAAGAAGCTATACCCTGATGCAGTGGTGACAAAATATCATCCCGGAGATACTGCCTCCCGTTCAAGCGAAGTAAGCATTACTGCTAATAATGAGTCCCTTACCATTTTTATAGACCCGTATACAGGTAAATCTATTGGAGAGTTAAAAGATGAAGACAGACTTATGGATAAGATTGAAGAATTTCATGGTGAACTGATGGCTGGCACCTTGGGAGACAGAGTTGTAGAGTTAGCTGCGTGTTGGGCAGTTGTGTTAATTGTCTCTGGTCTTTATTTATGGTCTCCCAAAAATAAGTTAATTCTTTCTGGTGTTCTTTTTCCAAGAATAAATAAAGGTAAAAATACTTTCAGAAGAGATTTACATGCAGTACCTGCCTTTTGGATATCAGCAGGAATGTTATTTTTAATTATGACAGGTTTGCCTTGGTCTGGTTTTTGGGGAAGTAATTTTCAAACGTTAACTACCAATTCCGGATCTGGGTATCCTCCTTCCATATGGACAGGAAGTGCTCCAACATCCTTAATTAAAACAAAAGATATTGCAGATGTACCTTGGGCAGAAGAAAATTTAGATGTACCTATCTCAGATATTCAAGGTTTTATCCCACTGTCCATTGATGATGTTGTTACAATAGCAAATCGAGAGGGTATGCATCCAAGTTATAGCATTAATATTCCAAGAGAAACGGATGGCGTTTATACATTGTCAGCTTTTCCACCGAAAGTACAAGATGAAGCGACTATACATATTGACCAATATTCCGGTGCAGTTCTAGCTGATTATCGTTATGATCATTACGGTTTAATAGGAAAAATAGTGGCTTGGGGAATTACCTTGCATAAAGGGACCCAATTTGGTTTGATTAACCAAATAATCAGCCTTCTTATTTGTTTAGGAATTATGCTTGTTGCATTTAGTGGTTTTTATTTATGGTGGAAGCGAAAGCCGAAAAAAGGATTGGGTGCACCAAAAGCTCCTCCTATAAACAACATGAAATTCTTTCTAATTCTATTAATAGGTCTAGGAATTTTGTTTCCTTTGGTTGGTTTGTCTCTTATTGTCGTTTGGCTAATTGACTGGATTCATGATTCGAAATGTAAAGGGTGGCTTTTGCCGTGAAAAATAATATATGTATTTCTTTAATCTTTATTTTCAGCCTATTGCTAAGTGCTTGTTCACTTGAAAAGGATGTCACTAATCTATACAAAGAAGAAACACCACTTGAAGCTGAGATAATTATACCAGCATCCTTTTCGGCTAATACACAGGAGACGATAAAGGCTGTGCTTACTCAAGGTGGTAAAATGGTTAAAAACGCAGATTTTGTTCATTTTGAGATATGGAAACAAGATGGCTCGCTCAAATATAGTATGGAACAAGCTGTAGAAGAGGGGAACGGTATTTATAGTTTAAGTAAAAACTTTGATAGTGATGGTCTATACTATATAAAAGTACATGCTAGTAACGATGGTTCAATCATTATGCCTCAAAAACAGTTTATCGTAGGAAAACTTTCTGAAAGTGAATTGAAATTCTTGCAAAAAGGGATTCAAAAACAAGAAGAAAGTCATGAACATCATAATTAAAAAATCCATAAAAAATCCGTTTTTCAATTGAAGACCGGATTTTTTATGGATTGCTATCCCGTTTTGTTGGTAATGATATGGGTAAGAATTTTAGCTATTATTTTTTTATGATTGGAGAGAATGGTATTCCTATCCCGATTTATGGATTTTGGAATGTAGGCAATACCGAGCAATTTCCTCCTGTTGGAGTCTTTTTAACATCGAATATACTGCATCAACGGAATCGTCAAAATTTTTGGGGATACTTCTTTTCTTCGTTATTACCTTTCGCTTTGTTTTCAACCTGCCTGAGGAAAAAAGTAAAATACACCTTTGAAAGCCTATTTAAAAAATCAAGGGAACATACTGGTTCAACCGATATCCCCATTATATAAGAATTGCTTTTATACACTCGTTAAATCCCCATTACTGGAGTTAGTTTTTTTCTTTTTACTTTTATTTCTCATTATAAATTTTTCCATATAATAAATGATAATTATAAATACAGACATAATGCCAAAATACGTTATGATAACACCTAAAGCGTTCGAACTCTCGAATTGGCCTTTTTCCCCTTTTAGGCTGCCTTCTGACATTGGTTTTTCAAATTGGCCTTCTCCCGCTTCGAAGCCGCCTTCCGGAGGATTTGGTCTTTCTCCCCTTTTGAAGTCCCCTTGAAAGTTCGGTTTTTCTCCCCTTTCGAAGCCGCCTTCTGGCATTTGTGAAGAAGAAAGATTAAACACGTTCGCAACTCCTTGCAGCTGCATGATGAAATTTGTTGAGTACATTTGATAGCCCCCAAACACTAATAAAGCAATTGTTGCTGCTCTTGCTAAAATCCCTATGAATGGTTTCGGGGTTCTGAACTTCATCATATTTTTAAAAACATTTATTACCCATTTCCAATGTAATCCAATATGAGCTGCAACTAAAATAAGCACTAAAAACGAAATGGATATATGAGAAATTTTAAACCATTGTTCATTACCAACGTTGATATTTGGGAATACAACTCTTGAAATAAAAATACCACTGATCATAATAAAGGTCATTGTAATTAATAACATTACGTTTAAAAAATAGCCAAATTTTGTTTTAAGAGGTAGCTTGCGGTCAAACAATTTAACCGTGACTTTTTTTACCCATCGCCAATTGAGCAACACATGGATGAAAAATAATACGGCGATTACTAACCCGGCAATTTCATGAAACGTTAATCCTCCTAATACTTGTTTATTGAAAAATAATACGAACGTAACGGCCATTAAAATATCTAATCCAAGCTTCACGAACATCAGCTTTTTCATATCTTATCCTCCCTAAGTAGTTTGTCCTTGATTTTTTTTAACTAACTCCCTATTCATATTGGTGAAACTTATTATGAATAGTTTTTCTTAATTTTTTATTAAGGGAGTTTAAGGAGAATTAACTGGAGGAATTGCATCTTGAAGACACTGAACTTACAAACAATTCCTTTATAACGCTAAACCCATGCAAATTAAAAAGCCTCAACTCCTTAAAGGAATTGAGGCTTGCACTGCTATTTATCATTTGGGCAAGAAAGCATCAGGGGGTTCCTTCATGCTTTCTTCCTGTTCCAATTAAATAATACGGGTTGTAACGATGCCTTCGATTTGTTTGATTTTTTCTTCCAAGCTAGGAATGATATCGCCGTTTACTTCACCGTCAATGTCGATGATCGTATACGCATATCCCCCACGGCTTCTGTTAACCATGTCAGCGATGTTCAAATTAAAGCCTGATACAGCCAGTGTGATTTGCCCAACCATGTTCGGAACGTTTTCATGGAATGTTGCCACACGACGATTTCCTGTAAAAGGAAGGGAAGTATTTGGGAAATTCACTGAGTTCTTGATGTTCCCTGTTTCTAAAAATCCTTTCACCTGAAGTGCTGCCATGATGGCACAGTTTTCCTCTGATTCTTGCGTAGAGGCACCAAGATGCGGAATTGGAACGACATTTTTCATTTTCAGCACGTTTTCATTCGGGAAGTCTGTAATGAACTTGCCAACTTTCCCGCTTTCAAGTGCAGCTTCCATATCATTTTCATTCACTAGCTCACCGCGTGAGAAGTTCAAAATATGAACGCCTGGTTTCATGATGCCAAATGTTTCTTGGTTAAACATTCCTCTTGTGTCATCCGTTAATGGAACGTGTACAGTAATGTAATCAGATTCTGCAAACAATTCTTCAATCGTCATGGCGCGCTGTACATTGCGAGATAAATTCCAAGCTGTATCGACAGAGATGAACGGGTCAAATCCAATTACATCCATGTCTAAATCCAGGGCATCATTCGCCACAAGCGCACCGATCGCACCTAAGCCTATTACACCCAGAGTTTTTCCCTTGATTTCTTTTCCAACGAATTGTTTCTTTCCTGCTTCTACAAGCTTCGGAATTTGTTCTCCTTCGCCTTCTAATGTCTTTGTCCATGCCACACCGGCAAAAAGGTTACGAGATGAAGCCATTAATGATGTCAGTACCATTTCTTTTACAGCGTTAGCGTTAGCACCAGGTGTATTAAAAACAACGATTCCTTGCTCGGTACATTTGTCGACCGGAATATTATTGACTCCCGCCCCTGCCCTTGCGATTGCTTTTAATTGATCTCCGAATTCCGTTGTATGCATGTTAAAGCTGCGTACAACGATCGCATCAGGGTTTTCACTGTCGTTGTCGACCGTAAATTCGCCTTTATTGAATACATTTAGCCCGCTTTCAGCAATATTATTTAATGTTTTGATCGTTTTCACTTTTTCTAAAAGAATTGTGCTCATCTTGTTTGTCCCCTTTTGGTTATGATAGTTTTTTTTCAAATTTCGAAATATTGACAATATTTTTTGCCCATGAAAATCTGCATTCTTTAAAACTTCACTATCCTCTGTTAATAAACAGAAAGAGGCAAGGGATAAAATCCCTTACCTCTGCCCAGGCGAACGGCTACGACACTATGTGTTCCCTCACGGTTATCCGTGTTTCGCCAGTTGCACATAGTCTTTTGATTGATTTTATTCTATCAAATTATTCAGCAAATTTCAATATCAATTTAAAGGTTTTATATGGAAGAAGTCAACACTCAGCATGACCGCTTGCGAATGGCCAACTTAAGCAGGTTTAATAGCCTTTGCCAAATCATGTTCACGCCAGTATTCTTCAATTTCCTCTAATGATTTCCCTTTCATTTCAAACCATCCAATTGGAAAAGCAAGTTTTTTCATCATTTAGAATGGTTCATTCTTTTGACCAATAGTAAAATAACGAAAAATAGGATGAAAATGATCATGATCGGGATGGACGTTGTAAAAAAATTGACCCATGCGCTTGTCTCTGTGTCTTGTGGCATGACCACAATTTTTTCTATATCATGTTCTTCTGCAGCGTCATTCATTCTATTCATCGAAATTTCACTATTTGGGACAGTGGCGATAAAATATTGATCCTTTTCATAACCTTTCAGCCGCCCGCTTATTTCAAAAACTCTTTTTTGGGGCTCCAACTCCAAATATGTTACTTTGCCATCCTCTAAAGTTGTGAAAAATTCATCTTCAGTTAATTCCTCAGTCGGTTCATTGCCATTATTAAAAATAAACACAATCCCCAAGGTAACCAAGAAGATTAGTAAATAAAATATTTTATTACGGAAAATCCGCTTCATCCTACACCTTCCCCCACGAAACAAACTAGGTCAATAGTATCATATAATAGTAATCATTAACTATTATTCCATGTTCATTTAAAAAGAAGGCCCTGTTGATTTCTTGGACTCGGGCAGGTTAGTTGCAAAATGGATAATATTAGTAAAAAATAAGAGGTATAGCAAACTAGAAGATAAGGGGTGAAAATTTTAATTACTCATTTCGCAGATTTAGAATTACTGACAGTATCTATTGAAGGTGTAAAGCAATGCTACGCTAACCGCCTGCAGCTCCCCATTCTATCAGAATCTAAAGAGTTCATTCAGTTTCAGCTGACGCCCTTTACTACGTTGAGTTTTAAAGAAGCGTTTGAGCCCATTTCTCCAGCACACTTTGCATTTCAAGTCCCATATTCTCAATTTGATGAAGCGGCATCATTTATCCAACAATCCGGATTATTGGTCCTAAGACAAGAACATGGTCAGTATATCGACGAAACGAACGGAAGAAAAAATCTATATTTTCGTGATGGAGATGGCCACCTTCTCGAAATCATTGCCCATGATTATGTAAATGAAGATGAACTGAAGGCATCCGGAATGTTAAGAACACTTTATTTAAGAGAGATTGGCTTCCCTGTGGATTCGGTACCAAGCTTACGCGATTGGCTGAAAGGTAACCTTGGTATGAAAACGGAACAAGATCAAGATATATTTAATTTCGTAATTAGCGGAACAGCACATGCAATAGTGGTTTCAAAACAAAGGCCTTGGATTCCTATTGCCATGAAGGCCTTACCGCCAAAAATGGCGGTGACGTTCGGTACACCCGATAAAAGGTTTATTGATGAACTGACAAAACAAATGGATCACACTTTTTTAGATGACTCTAAGAAACTATTTATACTTAGTGATAGTTATCCTTTTTATATGGAATATACTCCTGAATTCAGTGCGTCAATGGTGAAAAATTTGAATTTACCTATTTGAACCGCGTTTTTCATTTAACCTGTAAAGGGGGAAATCAATTTGTTAATAAGAAAGGCAAACGTTGCTGATGCTGAAGGTATAGCAATAGTCCATGTCGATTGCTGGCGTACCACATATAAAAATATAATGCCAAGTGATTTTTTAGATAAACTGTCTTATGGGAAAAGGAAAGACGTATGGATAGAGAATATATCTAAAGATGGAAACCATGTTTATGTAGCAGAAAATAACGAGGGAAAAATAGTCGGATTTATAAGCGGAGGAAAAAGGGAAACGAATAAAGTTGAAGATTCGGGTGATCTAACTGCGATATATATCCTCGAAGATTTTCAAAGAATGGGGATTGGAAAGAAACTCATCAAAGAATTATTTTTTATATTTAAAAAACTGGGCTTCCATACAATTTTTGTTGAGGTGCTTGAAGATAATAACTCTCGATTTTTCTATGAGGCTTTTGGTGCTGAATTGCTTAAAACAGAAAAAATCAAAATGGCTGGTGCTGAATTAAATCTATTGGTTTATGAGTGGAAAGATATTAGCCCTGTATTGTTATGATTAAACTTCATTTAAGATGAATGCTGCTGGATGCGAAGGGGCCTTTTATTCCTAGCAGTTTTCTATGTCATCCTTCTCGAATTAACCGATAGAATAATAGTGCAAAGTTTTGTGTCCACAAACTGGAAAACCCTTCCACATTTTATGTGGGAAGGGTTTTCATATTCTTCATCCTTCATATCAGTGCCGAATTTTGTTGGGAACTTCAGTTCTTCTCACCTTCCCCTGCTTTGTCTTACTTTTTAAATGTGATGTTATACACTCCAACTAACGGGTTCCTACTTCTAGCAGGCATTCATGTTGACTTCAAAAAAAGACCCAGCCCTTAAGTGAGGAGTGTGCCTTGCGTTTGATTTAATTTTGATTAAACCCGCTTTCATCCATGTAAAAAACTTCCCAAGAATGCCCATCGATATCCAGAAAACTCCACCCGTACATGAACCCATGATCGATGGCTTCATTAAAAGGCTTTCCGCCAGCATCGAGTGCCCTATTCACGACCTCATCCACATCTTCCTTACTTTTAACCGATAGGGCCACGATGGCTTCCGTACTTGCTGCTGGATCCGGGATTTCCTTCTTGGTAAACGTTTTAAAGTAATCTTCAACCAATAACATGACATATATAGACTCACTGATAACCATGCATGTTGCATTTTCATTGGTCATTTGCTCGTTAAACTTAAAGCCCACCTTTGTGAAAAATTCTATTGAGGCATCCAAATCTTTAACAGGCAAGTTTACAAAGATCTTCTCTGCTTGAACTCCCATCAAATTCACCCTCACTTGATTTATTTTATGTTCATTCACCTACTATTCGCTCCATTTTCCGATAATCCTGCCCGCAACAAAAAAAGAATGGATGTATGCATAACAAAACCAATTCAAGAACCATCGCCGACCGTAAACACCCATGGGGCTAATGACTCCGCCGGCTAAACTTGTAGAATCAATGAATGAACCGGGGGTTAATGCCTTATCATTCTCAAAAGAATCCGATTCTACATTAGGCCTTACTTCAAATGAACACTCATAATCGTTGTTTCGTTACTATTTGCTTGGCTGATATTTGTTTTTTCCAGTTTTTCAACTAGCTCGCCATTCATGATAATAATCGGAGTTATGATGCTGGGAACTTTGGATTTTAGAAATTCGATATCAAATGTAACAAGCCTGTCTCCTGCTTTTACACTTTTCCCTTCTGCGACATGGACTTCAAATCCCTCACCTTTAAGGTTAACTGTATCTAAACCTATATGAATTAACAATTCTATGCCATGCTTTGTGCGGAGGCCTAACGCATGTTTAGTAGGAAAAACCTGGATCACTTCTGCATCAATAGGAGATACAACCACCCCCTCCTCAGGAAGAATCGCTATTCCATCCCCCATTAACTTCCCTGAAAACACTGGATCGGGAACATTTTCAATATTTATAACTTGTCCATTTATAGGAGCAAGCAGATGTTCCACATTTTCTTTTTTACCGAATAATTTTTTGAACATACTATTTCCACCCTTCTCTATCTTTTTGAATCTCACAATCAAATGTTACATAGATAATAGTTTTTGTTATTTTTTCTTTTTCAATTTCCCTTCCGCTTCCTTCTTTTTATTCTCTTCCACTCTAAATGTAACGATTTCGGTTATTAATTCATAAGGAATTGGCTTGTTCAGTGGAAACTGAACGGCCCCTTTTGAACGTTTATAATCAGATAAAGCATATTCAAAAGCAGAGATCGCGCTTGAAGTTGGATAAAGTCCTATATGTTTTTTATAGGCAGCGAAATGTACCAGATTTCCGTATAAAGCAAAAGTAGGCATTTGATAGCTTATCTTTTCTTCTGCATCCGGTGCTGCATTCTTTATGACTGTTCTTATCGTTTTTAGTATCTCCTGAACTTCTTCGGGAAATTGTATAATGTACTCATCAATTGAATTAAATCTATTGGTTCCCTCCATGATTTCTCCTTTCATAAATCCATGATTAGTTATCATTATCCCCCTTCACTCTTAAAAAAAGAACTCCCTGCTAAAGGCCGGGCACCCGTGAGTTGATTGCAGGCTTAATGAATGATCAAAACCATGCATTCAGATTCAACATAACTGGCTATCCGCTCAAGTTCGTTAGTTCTATCCTATCTTTAAGAACTCTTCCATTCTTTTCATTACATCTTCCAGCATCGTAATCGACCTTGAAGCATGCAAAGGTTCAATATCCAAAGAATGATTAGCATTAGGGACTTGATCCATGCTTATATTCGTTTTATTTTCTATCATTTGAATTTTACCTGGAATATAATGATGATCTTTTTCTCCTATTACTATATGTGCTGAATGATTGCTGCTCATTAGCCCTTCAACAATAGAATCGAATTTCAATAGCGGCGTAAGCAAAATCATTTTGGAATTCATGAACCGCTCACTTTTCATAATTCCGTTGATGATCGGAATGGTGCCAAGTGATTTGCCCAGAAACACAGTTTCTTCATATTCATTATTTTGAAGTATTTCAGTAAGGACGGGATTCATATCATTAACGATCACTTTTGTGATATCCACCAAAGGATGCTTGAATATATCCTGGTCGTAAGAGTAATGAATATGCACGACATCAAACTGATTTTGAAGCATGAGCATTGTCGAATAATAAAATAACGGCTTCTCATACGTGTAACCCGCACCTGAAAACATAAAACAAACGGCCCGACTTCCATTTTCAATATGTGTGTATGAAACTTCTTTCTCATTATTATTTATTTTTCTTTGATTAACCTTCATGATAGACTCCTCCCATTGAATCGTTTGCTATATATATTCATTAGCTACCCGCTGCAATCCTCCTTGATTGATATTATCTAGATAGAATCCAAGAATAAGGTTTCGTTTTTCATCTGGAATAGGTATACTTTAGCTATTAACCTATTTTATGGAAATTATTTAATGATCGATCAATCCATGCCTTAAAGGAGAGTGTGTAATGAAAATGAAAACGTTATGTTTCATTCTTGTCCTGCTAGTCACTGGTTCTATGAGCACGATTGATGCAAGTGCAAACGATCAAAAGGTGAAAGAACTGCATATCGGGGAATCTTTCGCTGGTGTGGAAGGCACGACGGTCATCCAAAACTTAAAAAATGATAAAGTATATATCTATAACAAACAGAGAAGTAACGTACGCTACACTCCAGAATCGACATTTAAAGTCGCGAATGCATTAATTGGCTTACAGACAAAAGCGGTGAGCGATGAATATGAAGTGAAGCGATGGGATGGTGTAATCAGGGAATTTGAAGATTGGAACAGGGATCATACTCTGGCTTCAGGCATGAGGCATTCAGTGATCTGGTATTATCAAGAAATGGCCCGCGACATAGGGGCTGAAAAAATGCAGCAATATATAAACCTGATCGACTACGGCAATCGCGATATATCCGGTGGAATCGATCATTTCTGGCTGGACAGCAGCATAAAAATATCTGCCCGGGAACAAGTACAATTCATCGAAAACCTTGTAGAGGAAAAACTGCCTATCGATAAGCAGCATATGAGAACCGTAAAGAGAATCATGATTTACGAAGAAGCAGACTCATATGTCCTCCATGGAAAAACAGGTACACGCCTTTCCGATATGGGATTGGGCTGGTATGTGGGTTACATCGAAACGGACGAAGGGAAATGGGCTTTCGCAACGAACACGGACGGCAGCGGCAGCAAAGCCAAGGCGATTACACTGGATGTCCTGAAAGACCTGGATATCATAAAAGAATAATAGTTCACGCATGCCTCAAACTTGGGCATGCGTTTTGCTCTGTCTTAAAGAGGATATCATCCGTTTTCACATATCTTTTAAAAAGGTAGTTCTCAACGTGCATTGAAAGATAGCTAGCCTTGGCTATTTCCTGTTCACCAAGACTCTGAAGCCTTTTTTGGGATTGTCCAATCAAAATAAGAAAATTCTCATCTACTATAGTATTGATAATTTAGTAGATAGGGGGATTAATATTGAAATTAAACGAAATCAAGAAAACTTATGATGTAATCATTCCTTGTGGCAGCGCTTGCTCTCCCACTTTGAACCTAAGAAGACTTGGTTTAAGAAAATCTTCTTTGCCTCTTGACTGGGTCTATACTGAGTCATTTGCAGAAGTGGCTCATCTATATAGAAATCAGTTCAAAGAATATATGGAATTGAGGAATCTTACTTTAGTGGAAGGATCAGCTACTTATTTTGATGATGACATAGTTATAAATGCTGTAAATACCTATTTGATCAGAGATAACCATTATAAAGTTACTTCAGTTCACGATTTCCCCATCCGCCCTGATAAAAAGTGGTTTGAAACATATCCTGAGTTCAAAGAAAATTTAAATAAAAGAATAGCAAGATTCAATGAAACAATTAACAATAGTGATTCAATCCTATTTGTTAGATGGTCAACAACTTATGACCATGCCTATTTGTTTCAACAAGCTATGCAAGACATGTTAAAAGAAAAAAATTTTAATGTATTAATATTAATCCCCTCGGATGATGCAACAAGTATTTCTGAATTGGAATGGAATCTAGAAAATGTTTGTGTTTTAAAAGTTCCTAACCAGATTGAAGATGAGGCCATTTGGAATCATGCTTATAGTGGCATACAATTAAATTAACTTCTGTCTTGATTAATCGCTGTGCAAACCATGCTTATATGTTAATGATTTCAATTTTGACGATTTTAGTTATTGTTTTAGGTTTTTCATCAAGCCAAAAATAATCAACGCTTTTTCGCTTCTTTCTTTTTTTCGTTCAAGTAAGTCAACTTGTTTGACAGTCTTAAGACTAATTTAGGCTATCATATATCACATTCATTCCCCTTAAAGCAGTAATAATTATTTTTTGTTATATTCTTAGATATACGAACTGGTGAAAATTCTTCAAAGGGGAATTGTTTATTAAAGGTTTAAGAGAAAGGCATCTGCCAAAAGCAGATGCCTTATCTTGTTGACAGGAGTCATGTTAATCCCATCTCTTGTTTTCTTTTCTGTTTTAATACCGCAGGCTTTGGAGCTTGTTGGGAGAGTGCCGTACATTCATCAAAAGAAAATTGTTTACACCCTTTACAACGGTTAACATCTAGTTTTGATAAAGCTTTATTAATGGCATCACCCGTACTGGAAAAGAACTGTTCCTCACCTACTAGTTTATTAAAACCTGTTTTTTCGAGCATTTCTTTAGGTTCCTGTGGAATCCCGGAAATCAACACTTGTAGTTGGTGAAACTTGAATTGCTTCACAATGTCGGTGAGAAGTGCTTCTCCCGATGTATCAATAAATGACACATTGCTCATTCTTAATAGGAGGACTTTTGGTTTAGAACGCATGATTTGTTCGATTTCTTCTTGCAGCCTTTCGATTGAACCAAAGAATAAAGGTCCTTCTATTGTATAAATGTGAATCTGTGGACAATTTGAACCGTGTTGAACCATTTCCGGTTTAACTAGTTTATCAGTTGGATCTGGTAAAACCCTTGATAATTTCAATGTACCGCTCATTAGTTTAACAAAAGATAGAATAGCTAATAGTAAACCGATCCCAACACCTGTTGTCAGGTCAATCAAAACTGTTAACAAGAAGGTCACGATTAATACGACCGAGTCCATGGTTTTTGCTTTTAAGATATGCGAAAATTCTTTGCGTTCACTCATGTTCCATGCGACAAACATAAGAATGGGGGCCATACTGGCCAATGGAATGGCCGAAGCATAAGGAGCTAAACTAACTAGCACCAGTAATACCACCAACCCATGTACCACACCAGATATAGGGGAAACTGCACCGTTTTTAATATTCGTTGCGGTACGCGCGATGGCACCTGTAGCCGGAATGCCTCCAAATAAAGGCGTAATCATATTGGTCAACCCTTGCCCAATTAGCTCTTTATTACTGTTATGTTTACTGCCGGTCATGCCGTCTGCCACTACAGCAGATAATAGTGATTCAATTCCTCCAAGCATGGCAATGACTAAAGCAGCCGGCAGGAGTTCAATCACTAGGCTGCCGGTGATCTGGGGAAACTGAAAATGGGGCAATTCATTAGGAATGGCACCATAGGTCGATCCAATGGTCGCTACCTGATCAGGAAAGAAAAAGGCAGCGACTAGAGTTGATACCATCAATCCCAGCAATGCTCCAGGGATTTTTGGTATATACTTTGGAGTTAATATGACGAGTGCTAAACTAATGATAGCCACCAGTACACTGTAGATGTTCACTGTATTAACATTCAATATGATTTCTTTCATATTTAAAAGAAATGCTTCTTCCTTTTTTAAGTTACTGAGTCCAAAGAAATTGGCAATCTGGCCAGAGAAGATAATCACAGCAATTCCAGCAGTAAAGCCGATGGTAACTGGACGGGGAATAAACTTGATGAATCTTCCCAATTTGAATACACCTAAAAGAAAAATCATGATGCCTGCCAAGAAACCGGCGATTAACAGTTTTTCATATCCGTATTGCATGACCACTCCCAACAAGATCGGGACAAAGGCTCCAGTCGGTCCTGCAATTTGATATTTGGACCCTCCCAAAAGGGAGACCATAATTCCAGCAATAATTGATGTGTAAAGTCCGTATTCTGGTCTTACTCCCGAAGCAATGGCAAAAGCCATCGCTAAAGGAATTGCTACAATCCCAACTACCACCCCGGCAACCAGGTCTTTTTGAAAATGGCCTAAGTTGTATCCTTCAAGCCTGCTAGAACGAATCATTCTATCACTCCTTCTTTTATTAAATGTGTATTTAGTCGTTGCTTGCAACCTTGCTATATCCATCTATGATTCGCTCTAATTTACCCGTTTCGGGATGGATGACCATACCGTGAACGGCAATGGAATCTGGTAATAATGGGTGATTTTTGATCAAACGGACACTATTTGTTACACTCTCCTCAACACATTGAAATCCCGACAGCCACTTTGATAGGTCAATACCAGAGTTTGTAAGGACATCAATTTGCTCCTGACTGACTTTCTTCTGCTTTGCAGCATCAAGAAGTGAAGATGATTGAAGCCCCACCATACCGCATCCGTGATGTCCGATCACACACACTTCCTCCACTTTCAGCTCATAAATAGCGACAAGGATACTGCGCATAATGCTGCCAAAAGGGTGCGAAACAATAGCTCCAGCGTTTTTAATGATTTTCGCATCACCATTTTTTAAACCCATCGCTTTTGGAAGCAGCTCCAATAGACGGGTATCCATGCACGTAATGATGACGATCTTTTTATTTGGATACTTTGTGGTTTGAAACTCTTCATATTTATTTTGATCGACAAACTTCTTGTTATAATCCAGAATTCTAGAAATGATAGACATTACTTATTCTCCCTTCTCGTGTTGAAATATGTTGGAAATGTTCTATGTACAATAATCCAGATGCCTTTCATCCAACTTATTTGCCTCCTTTTTATCATTTGGTGCCTTCACCAATGATTTAAGGCGAATCCATGGATAAAACCTTTTTTTAAGCTAATTCCATGTTAGAGTTATTAAATTAGAGTTAAATGATAGAAGGATTAGAAATCAGTGAGAATTATTACAATTTCTTCTCTTTCTTTTTGCATTTTCCTTACTCATTAAGATCAATAAACAAAAAAAGGGTGATGCATATTAGATATCTAATATGCATCACCCTTTTTTTTTGATTTGTATCATTTTCGTCTAGATTAATAAACCCTTATCCCTAAGCAACTGTTTTATTCAGGACCATCATTATCTTCCACTTCATCATCTTCCCATGTGATTGTTTTTACTTCTTTTGTGTAGCCGTCCACTTGGACTACTGCGTCTCGATCGTCTTCTAATTCAACTTCGACCAAATAATAAGATGTCTGATCTGAAGGTTGATAAAATTCTGTATCGTCAGCAGTTCCTTTTACATGTTTTTCCGCAATCGCAATTGCTTCGTTTTCTGTAATGATACTATCTGCTACCATTGTCGAGTCAATAATAGCTCCTGTATGTGGGTCGAGTATTAATGTGATTTTTTCGTTATTCTTATTTACCACCGCTTTATAATAGGAGTTGTCTTTCTCCTGTACAAAATCAATTTGTTCCAGGTCACCTTGTGAGGAAATACGTGCCTTTATTTCATATTGGGTTAGTTGTTTTTGGGGTGTTTTTTCCGTCGTTTCTTCAGCTGTATGAACTATTGTTTCTTTTTTTATAGAACGAACTTCACCGCTTTTCGCATCCATCCTAATTAGATATACCCCTGTTTCAAGCTGCATTTCAATCTGATATTCTTCACCTTCACTTTTCGTTGTCTTTATAATGGTTCCAGGATATTTATCCTTTGCTGTCTGGTACACTTCTTCTTTCGTCAAGTTTTCCGCGGATAATGATGGAGCCCACCATTGAAATCCAACGAATACTAGCAGACCAAAAACGAGAGCTGATCCAGCTGTTATCAGCACTTTTCCATTCTTCATCGTGTCCCCCATCCAACGCATTCTGGTTTATTTAAATAAAAGAGTAACGTTCGTTCCCCTGCCTTCGAGACTATCCATTTCAATCCGTACATCAATTGCATCAGCAATTTCCTTTGCCATGGAAAGCCCCAATCCTGATCCGCCTTGCTTTCGGGTTCTAGCTTTATCTACACGATAAAAGCGATCGAACACTTTTGGCAATTCAGCCTTTGCAATTCCATCCCCTCTGTCTTCGATGCGGATATATGCTTCATTACTTGTTTGTCCTATGTAGACTGAGATATGCTCGTCACTATACTTTCTTGCATTGTCCAAAAAAATAAACAAAAGTTGTTTTAACTTTTGAATGTCCGTTAATGCTTCAATTTCATCACCACTATAAATCTCCACTGTTCGATTGTACGCATTTTTATATACTTTCGCTAACTCGGCAATGATATCGGTCAGATTGACGTATTCCTTCTCTATATTCCATTTTTCCTGATGCTTTGCAAGCAGGAGCATTTGCTCTGTCAGCTCTCTCATTCTAATCGCTTCCGAATGAATGGCCTCTATGGATTCATCGAACAATTCAGGCCGCTCCAACCCTTTTCTTTTCAAAAGGCTTGCATAGCTTTCGATGATAGTTAACGGTGTTTTTAATTCATGTGAAGCATTTGATACGAATTGCTCCTGTTTTTCGAAGTTAGTTTGCAGCAAATCGATCATGTGATTAAAGGTTTTTCCCATTTCCACAAGTTCATCTTTTGATTTTTCCTCTAGGCTAAGTCGCTTAAATTGGCCGCTTGTTTGAATCTCCTTCATCGTATCAATCATCGATCGAATCGGACGAGCGATGAAGTTACTAAGAATACTGCTTGATATCATAACAGGTATCATGGCAATGACAGTTACGGCAATTAATACAATGCGAAGAACAGAGAGCATTTCTTCTGTTGCTTGAATGCTTTTGGTGATTTGAAGATTAACTACACTTCCATCCCCCCAAACGATCGGGTTTGAAACGAACACATACTTTTTCTGATGATATGTGATGATCGCGCTCTTCTCACCTGGGTAAAAGCTGCTTTTTCGATTGCTTAACTGCTTTTCAGAATTGGATGTCACAGCTGTTCCTTTTCGTTGCCCTTCTTTTACAATTCCAACCATGCCATCTATAGGCAGATAAGCCCGAAGTAAATCATTTGGTGAAATATGATTAACATTTTTACTAACATCAAATGCAATTTTCTCTGTCTCCGCTTTCGCACGATTAAGTTCGTGCACCATCATCAGGTTACTGAAAACAAAATAAATGGAAACATTCATCAAAAGGAGCAGGAAAATGAATAGTACCGCTGTATATAAATTTATTTTCTTCCGCAGTCTCATTTTGCTTCCTTCATGACATAGCCAACGCCTCTTACGGTATGAATCAGCGGCGTATCAAAGCCATATTCGAGCTTTTTGCGAACATATCGGATATACACATCCACTACGTTTGTTTCTCCATAGAAATCATACCCCCAAACCGCTTCCAGAATTTGATCCCGGTTTAGCACTTGGCGCTTATTCTTCAATAAATAAAGAAGTAGATCATACTCTTTTGGGGTTAGGTCAATTTCACTTTCACCTCTAATGACTTCGCGCGTTTTGACATTTAATTTTAAGTCAGCAGTATTTAGCCATTCACCGTCTTCATCTTCCATTGAAGGTGCTGCAGTCCGCATTCTTAAAACCGCACGTATTCGCGCAAGCAATTCCTCAATTTGGAAAGGTTTAGTGATATAATCATTCGCACCGAGATCAAGACCGGAAACTTTATCTTCAACCGAGCCCTTTGCCGTTAACAGGATGACAGGGGTGACAGTGTTTTTCGTTCGAATTTTACGAAGCAGCTCGATGCCGCTTATGCCTGGAAGCATGACATCCAATAAGATCAAATCCCACTTTCTTGATTGATAGGCTTCAAGGGCTTCATACCCATCCATTGCCCTTCCGGTTTGGTAGCCTTCGATTTCGAGCTCTAATTCAAGCAGTCTCAAGATTTTTTCTTCATCTTCTACGATTAATATTGATTCTTTATTCATTTGGAATGCCTCCTTTGTGAGGATTTTTTTGTGGTATTCTGTCAGGAAAATTCATTCAAAACATTGTTTGTCTTCCTGATCACGAGATTGATAGGGAAGCGAAGTTCAAGAAGAAAAAGGCTGCCTCAGCAACAGCAACCTTCCTTATTTTGAAGTAAAGCACTTGTCAGTTGAAAAGGTCAGGTTATTAAAGAAACCATTCACCTTGAGCAATTTTCACTACTTTACCTCCTACATGAACGTCGATTTCCCCGTTAACATCACCTGCTTTTAAAAACAATAAAGAAGGTCTTTCGATTTCGCATCCTTGTTCTACGCGAATGTCTATTTCACTTTTTTCAAAATACCGGTATTTAACTAAGTAAGCAGCTAAACATCCATTAGAACTGCCAGTTGCTGCATCTTCGGGAGTACCATAATAGTCCGCAAAGTCGCGAACATTCAAATCATTTTTCGAATCATACGTTTCTGGAGAAAAAACCATAATGGCTTTTGCATCCGTATGTTCGATTAACTCAAAATATTTTTCTTTATTAATCTTTACTTTTTTAACGGCTTCCAATGATTTTAATGGGACAACAAGCACTGGAAGTCCCGTCGAAACTTCTTGAATGGGAAATCTATCATCTATGTTTTTTTTATGTATATTTAAAATTTCAGAAATTTTATCTGTATCTAAAATCCGGCCAAAAGTTGGTTCATTTTGTTTCATCCATAGAAGCTCTTCTTGATTATTGAATATTACTGTTATCTGTCCACCTTTAAAGTTTAAGATAATGTTTTCCAATGTTGCTTCTAATACTTCGTTTTGAATGATATATGCAGTTCCTAAAGTCGGATGTCCAGCAAAAGGAACCTCTTCATTAGGTGTAAAAATCCGAACATCATAGCCGCCATCATTTTTTGAATCAGACAAGATAAAGGTAGTTTCGGAAAAATTAATTTCTTTGGCTATTTGTTGCATTTCATTTTCCGGAATATTTCCAGCGTTCTTAAAAACAGCGAGTTGATTTCCTGTATATTTTCCATTAGAAAACACATCAACAATAGAATAATTAACTCTCTCCATAAACTTCCCCTCGTTTACATTTTAGTTATTTTAACGAATGTACAAATTATTGCATGTAAAATTTTAAAAAAGAAGACGCTATTTACCCAGTTAGCTCCATAAAAAAAAGAGCTGCCCGAGCAACTCTCATGTTAAAAGCCCTATATACTTTTAGTACAATATTACTCTTATAAATCAACATAATCCTGTCTTTTATTTTTCACATTTGTTTTTGATTTTATATTTAGGTTCGATAAACTCACACCAACTAAAGTTACTCCTCCTTCTAAAGCTAGCATGGTTGGAGTTTCCCCTAACAAAAGCCATGAAATAACAACTACAGCAGGTGTCAAATACAGCGAACTTGTTGCTTCTGATGCCCCAACTTTTGAAGTAACATAAGCCATATGTTGATGAAACCCCACTAAGGAACATCCTCTTCACAACCATTTTATCTATATTTCACCATAATATTTAAGCGCATAAGAAAAAGAGCTGCCAGAGCAACTCCCTTGTTAATTCTAAATCCCCAATGATGAACAAAGACCATATAAAAATTTCATAAAAAACCATAGAGTTTTATATTAAGAAACCTTGGGTGGCGACATAGAAAACAAATAACGAGACAGCAAGACACATATACCCCCCAAATCCTTTTCGATCCTTTTGAAGTTCGATAATTCCTATCACCAGCATCATTAACCCCAGGAACAACATGGTATACGGTAATAACTCAGAATTCCCAGTAATTAACTGAGTTGCTGATAAAGCAATAACAATGATCCCTAAGATGATTCTAACTATTTTCAAGAAATATTCCCCCTTATCCTAATCCACTAATTATACCATTTTGTATAAAGTTGGCTTTTAGAAATTTTTCGTTAGTTACATTTTATCTGTTCACCCAATTGATCTTAGGTGCGATTGCCGTCAATATTATTACGCCAACCTATGTCATTACTTCACTTACATTTTCGATGTTCGCGTTCGAGTTTTAATTTTTCGATTCAATCAACATTCAATTGTCAATCAAAAAGGGATACTAGTCATGAATTATACGTTTGCCCATTTTTGTAAGTGAATGTGTAGTTTCCTTCTTTTTTCAATAAAACCGGCAAGTACTGTGCAACCATTTCAGCAATTCCAAGGTTATGTGGATGGAGTATCCAATCAATCGATTTCCATTCCAGAATACCTTCCCGCGTTTTTTTCGGTGTTTCATATATTAAATGTTCATCCGCTTCATACAAATATACATATATTCCATCCAGATCACCTTCCGGGGTCTCCCATGTTACCGTTCCTTTAGAAAAAAAGGCCTTTAACTCTATGCCCGTTTCCTCCAATACCTCACGCAGTGCACCTATATCAGGGGTTTCACCTTTCTCGATTTTGCCCCCCACTCCGTTCCAAACACCCATAATTGGAGCTTTCTCCCGATTAAGCATAAGTATTTCATTATTTTTCTTTACAAAACAAACTGTATACTTAAACATTTTATAAAGTGACCCCTTTACCGTTAGTTTCATTAAAACATTGGCTTGTCATCTGCCTCCAACACACTCTCAAATTTTAACAATGAATAAAGAATCCGTAAACGTCCTGCGTCGAAGAATGAATGAACTCCCCCATTAGATATAAGTTCCATAGCTTCTATTTTTGCGCAAAATAGTTATTTAACTCGTATATTTTGCTATTTAATCCTATATTTCGCTGTTTACTGGTGAGGTTGCGCTATTTATTCATGAAATTTGCTGTTTACTCGTGAATTAATGCTCTTTACTACTGTATTTCGTTGTTTACTCGTGAATTTCCACTCTTTACTCGTGAGTTTCTGCTCTTTACTCGTGAGTTTGGCTGTTTTACTCGTGAGTTTTCGCTCTTTACTCGTGAGTTTTGCTGTTTTACTCGTGAATTCGTGCTTTACTCGTGAGTTTTGCTGTTTACTAGTGAATTTCCGCTCTTTACTCGTGAGTTTTGTTGTTTTACTCGTGAATTCGTGCTTTACTCGTGAGTTTTGCTGTTTACTAGTGAATTTCCGCTCTTTACTCGTGAATTAATGCACTTTACTCGTGAATTTCCGCTCTTTACTCGTGAGTTTTGCTGTTTTACTTGTGAATTCGTGCTTTACTCATGAAATTTGCTGTTTACTCGTGAGTTTTGCTGTTTACTCGTGAATTTCCACTCTTTACTCGTGAGTTTCTGCTCTTTACTCGTGAGTTTGGCTGTTTTACTCGTGAGTTTTCGCTCTTTACTCGTGAGTTTTGCTGTTTTACTCGTGAATTCGTGCTTTACTCGTGAGTTTTGCTGTTTACTAGTGAATTTCCGCTCTTTACTCGTGAGTTTTGCTGTTTTACTCGTGAATTCGTGCTTTACTCGTGAGTTTTGCTGTTTACTAGTGAATTTCCGCTCTTTACTCGTGAGTTTCTGCTCTTTACTCGTGAGTTTTTGCTCTTTACTCGTGAGTTTTGCTGTTTTACTCGTGAATTCGTGCTTTACTCATGAAATTTGCTGTTTACTCGTGAATTTCCGCTCTTTACTCGTGAGTTTTGCTGTTTTACTCGTGAATTTCCGCTGTTTACTCGTGAGTTTCTGCTCTTTACTCGTGAGTTTTTGCTCTTTACTCGTGAGTTTTGCTGTTTTACTCGTGAATT